>CAIOSS010001045.1 GCA_903860995.1 uncultured delta proteobacterium
CTGGTGGCCGCGGTGGCGCTCTTCGCGGCGCTCTGGCTGTGGGTGCTCGGGTCGATCGTGCGGCGCGGCGCGGTGACGGGGCTGCGCCCGGTGCGCCTGCGGTACCGCTACGCGGCGCTGGCGCTCGGGGCGTTCGCGTTCGCGGCGACGCTGCGCTGAGGCGCGCGGGTCAGATCACGTCGAAGGCGTTGAGCACGGCCTCCGGGCGGAAGTGCAGGAGGTAGTTGAGCTCGGTGGTGGGGTTGCACCCGCAGCCGGCGTCCTTGGGCTGCGCGAGCATCTCGAAGGCCTTCGCGAAGCCCAGCACGCGGCCGTCGAGCGGCGACTCGCCGCGAAACGTGAGCGGGCACGGCACCACGAACCCACTGGGCGTGATGGAGAGGAAGTACTGCGACGCGAAGCAGTCGTTGCAGCTGTAGAACCGCCGCGCGCCGTGCTCGCCGTCGCCCGCGAGCTGCTTGAGGAAGGTGCGCGACGGGCCGACGGGCCAGCCCTCCTCCTTGCGGCGCAGCAGGTGCCGCGCGACCGCCGCGATGCCGTCGTCGGAGATCGACGGACCGATGGTCTTGTTCGGGTCGCCTTCGGAGTCGTGCTCGACCTGGAAGAACGCCCGGGTGCCCTTCTCGCGCGCGACCTTCAGCACGTAGTCGATGGTGTCGAGGCCGCCTTTGGTCATGACGGTCATGGTGATGACCTTCACGCCCGCGGCCTGCGCGAGGTCGATGGCCTCGAGCACCTTGTCGTGCGCCCCCGGGTGCCGCTGCGCGTCGTTGATCTCCGGCGGACCATCGAGCGTGATGCACACCAGGTCGAGCTTCGCGATGTGCTCCATGCGCTGCGCGAAGAGCCAGCCGTTGGTGTTCATCGCGACGTTGACGTGCCGCGCCTTGAGGTGGTCGATGAGCTCGCCGACGTCCTTGCGCACCAGGGGTTCGCCGCCCATCAGGCTCACGCGCATCATGCCCGCGTCGGCGAGCTCGTCGATGGCGCGGTGCCAGTCGGCGGTGCTCATCTCCTCGCGGTTCATCTGCGGCAGGCAGCAGTACTCGCAGCGGAAGTTGCACTTGTCGGTGATCGACATCGTGACCATCAGCGGAAACTTCCGCCCGGTCGCCCGCGCCAGGGCGAAGCGGCTGAGCGGCACCGCCTGCCGGGCCAGTGGCAGCGCGCGGCGGGAGAGCGAGCGAACGTCAGGCATCGAGAGTTTCATAGGGGTCTTCAGGGCTCTCCGACCGGGCGACCGGGCGACCGAACGGTACGCCCGTCCGCCGCGCCTCGTCGACCGCTCCGGCGTCGCGCGTTGACACGCTCGCGGGCGCGAGCCGATAGTTTCGCCATGTCGGTAGAACCCAGAGCGGAGACGGGCCCACGTCCGGTCCGTCGGCGCCGCTGGCCCTGGTTCCTGCTGGCGTTCGTGGTCATCGTCGAGCTGCTGACGGGGCAGTTCGTGGCCCGCCCCAACCGCATCCTGCGGCACTCCAACGACCCCGACCTGGTCTACGAGAACTAGCCGGGCAACTGGCTGGGGCACGCGAAATACGACGTCTGGCGGGCCCCGCTCTACATGGTGCTCGACCTCATCTACGCGGGGTCGAGCCAGCACGTGACCCGACCCCCGCCGGGCTACACGCTCTACCGCATCGACCATGACGGCTGCCGGGCCTCGTCCGACGGGCCCATCGCGGCCCGCACCGAGGTCAACCTCATCGGCAGCTCGCAGGCCTTCGGCATACTCGTGC
>CAIOSS010001046.1 GCA_903860995.1 uncultured delta proteobacterium
ATCGTCGGGACGGGCCTCGCGACGCTCACGAGCCTCTCGCTCCGCGGCGCCGGCGCTGCGGGCGGCGTCCTCGCGCTCACGGACATCTCCGTGGCGGGCTCCGACCTGCTCAACGCGACGATCCCCTCCGGCGGCCGCGCGGGCGGCCCCTACGACCTCATCTCCACCGTGGCGGGCTGCCCCATCACGCTGCCGCGGGCCTACACGGTCAGCGGCGCGCCCGCGATCACCATCTCGGGCGTCACGCCCCCCTTCGGCTGGACCGGCGGCTCGACCCCGATCGTGCTCCAGGGCACCGGCTTCGTCTCGACGCCGCGGATCTACATCATCGTGCCCTCGCTCACGCCCCGGATGCGCCCGCTCTCGCGGCCGGTGTTCATCAACCCCAACAGCGTCTCCGCGGTGGTCCCCGCGGGGCTGCCGCCGGGCACCTACGACCTCGCGGCGATCAACCCTGACGGGGGCGGCGGGGTGATCCGCGGGGCCTTCCGGGTGACCATGCTCCCGCCGCCGACGATCAACACCGTGACCCCCGGCGCGGGCACCACGCAGTCGCCCACCCCGGTGACCATCACCGGCGCGAACTTCCGCGCCTCCCAGGTGACGCTGCGCTCCAGCGCGGGCGCCTCCTTCAACGGCACGGTCACCGCGGCGACGGCCACCAGCCTCTCGGTGACCCTCCCCACCAACACCATGACCATGACCACGGGCGCGTACATCGTCCGCGTCACCAACCCCGACGAGAGCACCTTCGCGGACTTCGGCTCCTTCGTGGTGACCAACCCCTCGGTGAAGCTCGGCCCCTTCGCCAGCGCCTCGGCGCTCACCACCGCGCGCCGCGGGGCCGCCGTGCTCGCCAGCCAGGTCAACCCGGTCACCCGCTTCCTCCACGCCATCGGCGGCGACTCCGGCGCCGGGGGCACCACCCACGCGAGCGTCGAGTTCGCGTCCGTCGACCTCTTCGGCCGCCTCGGCGCGTGGCGCCTCCAGCGCTACCGGCTCCCCGCCGCCGTCACCGGCGTCGCCACCTCCGCCGTCGAGCGCGGCGGCTTCCTCTACGTGCTCGGCGGGGCCAACGGCGCCGGGGCGCCGCAGTCGACGGTGCTCCGCGCCAGGGTGCTCGACTTCTCCACGGCGCCCGTCATCGCCGACCCGGAGGTCACCCGCACCTCCACCGGGGGCCTCGCGGCCGGCGCGTGGATCTACCGCGTCGCCGCCGTGATGGGCGCGTCCGACCTCGCCAACCCCGGCGGCGAGACGCTCCCCAGCGACGAGGTCACCGCGTACTTCGTCTTCAACAGCGCCGTGCGCCTGCGATGGAACCCCATCCCCGGCGCGGCCGGCTACCGGGTGTACCGCACGCCCTCGGTCAACGGCGCCTCGGGCAGCGAGGTGCTGCTCTCGACGACGCCCTCCAGCGCGACGACCTTCGTCGACGACGCCTCCGCGATGCCCTCCGGCGCCGGGCTGGACACCCAGCCCCTCGCGGTCGGCAGCACCGGCGTGTGGACGGCGCTCGGCACCGCGCTCGGCACCGCGCGCGCCACCACGGCGGCGGCGATCGCGCCCGACCCCTCGGGCAGCCTCTTCGTATACGCGCTCACCGGCCGCGGGCCCTCGGGCCCGCTGGCCACCTACGAGTACGCCTCGCTGAGCGCCGACGGCGCGACGCTCGGCGCCTTCACCGCGGGCCCGTCGCCCTTCCCCACGGCGCGCGAGTTCGCGGCCTCGGCGGTGGCCACGCCGCAGTCGGCCCCGGCGGTCTCCTCCGCGGTCTTCGTCTACGTCACCGGCGGCTTCGGGGCGGGCGGATCGCTGCGCACGACGGAGTCCGCCCGGGTCTCCTCGGGCGGGGCGCTCGCGTCTCCCGCGGACACCAACTCCTACGCCATGCGCCGCGGGGCGCTCTCCAGCATGATCGTCAACGGCGAGTTCTACGCGATGGGCGGGACGAGCGGGATGAACCCGGCCTCGTCGGCCCTCGACTCGACCAACCTCTCCACGCTGGCCTCGTCGGGCACCCCCGGCAGCTTCTCCAACGCCTCGGTGTCGATGATCACCGCGCGGCAGAACTTCGGCCTCGCGCTCGCCAGCGCGTACTTCTTCGTCGTCGGGGGAACGAGCACCGGGACCAACGCGCTCACCTCGGTCGAACAGACCATCTACTAAGGCCGTGACGACCGTGAAGCACCTCACCTTCCTGCTCGTGTTCCTGGCTCCTGCGCTCGCGAGCGCGCAGCACCACCGGCGGCATCACCGACGCCACCACCCCGACGCCGCCGCGTCCCCCGCGACCGGCGCCACCACCGAAGCCGCCACCGCGCAGCCCGCGGTCACGGCGCCGTCCACGCCGCCCCCCACCGAGCCCGCGCCGCCCGCCGGGCCTCTTCCTCCTCCGACGTCCGCCGTCGTCGAGGCGCCTCCTCCCGCTCCGCCTCCTCCCGCTCCGCCACCGCCACCGCCACCGCCTCCGCCTCCCTCGGCGCGGCGCTTCGCGCTGGAGTTCGGTCCGGTGCTGGGGCTCGACATCTCGACCCACGCGCTGGGCATCGGGCCCGACCTGGGCGTCGAGGTCGGCGGACGCCTCAGCCTCGGCAGCGGCGTGTTCGCCTTCGCCCTGCGCGGAACCTGGCAGCGCTACACCATGGAGCGCTCAGCCGCCGCGCCGTGCTCACCCAACGGCAGCGGCGTCTCCAACGCGGCCGCCGCCCCGGAGACGCCCTGCGTGTCGTCGCCCCCGGGCGGCGCCTACGACTACTCCCTCTCCGAGGACGTGGTGCGCGTCTCGCTGCCGCTGTCGTACCGCTTCCTGCGAGCATCGAGCGCCTTCAACGCCTACGTGGGCGTCGCCCCGCAGCTCGTGCTCCAGCGCGCCGAGACCACGGCCTGGAACCTCCTCACCACCGAGACCGCGACCCGCTTCGGGGTCGGCGGCTTCCTCGGCGCGCAGTACCGCCTCGGGCCGGGCTCGCTCTGGCTCGAGGCCGGCTACGCATGGTCGCCGGTGAAGCACCGGGTGACGGGCGACTCGTCGATCAGCACGGTCACCCTCGCGATCGGCTATCGCATCACGATCTAGCGGGCGAGCGCCGCGCCGAAGGCCGACCCGGCTTCGCCCCTGATTGTCTCGAGGAGCGTGACCGAGCGCAGCCCGCGGTCGACCCCGAGCAGCTCCACGGCGTCTTCACCCGGCACGCCGCGGAGCACCGTCGCGCGGCCCCCGGGGCCCGGGGCGCGCACCACCCGCAGCGCCGCGGTGGAGCCGCTGCGCGCGACCGACCACGGCACCGGGTCGAGGCGCCCGCTCGGGTCGCCGGGGATCATCCAGACGCCCGCGCCGGATGCGCTGGTGCCGGGCGACGGGGCCGCGAAGCCGTCCACGGTGCCGCGGATCCACACCAGGGCCCCCGAGCGATCCCCCGGTGACGGCCAGGTTGGCGTAGCCATCGCCGTTGGCGTCGAGCGCGGCGGGAGCGAGCGGCTACGTGCGCCAGCCGAGCGCTTCGAGGCGCAGGCGCGCGCCCTTGAGCCCGAAGATCACCCCACCCTCCGGAGGCACCACCGGGGCCAGCAGCAGGCCCGCGAGCAGCGCCGCCATCGCCAGCGGGGCCCGCGGGTCACCGCCCGGCGACGGGGCCTTCGCCACCAGCCACGCCCGCGTCGCGCGCGCCACGAGGGCGTCCATCCCGGCGCCGCCGATGGCCTCCGCCGCGCGCTCGCCGGCGGCCTTCACCGCGGGCGCCTCGGCCAGCGGCAGCGTGTGCACCTGCACCACCGTGGGCTCGGCGGCGTCTCCGATGGGGCGGAGCGTGAAGCCCAGCGAGGCCACCGCGGGCAGCGCCCCGTCGGGGTCACCGAGGCGCTGGAGCAGCGTGAGCTCAGCATGGATGAGCGCCTGGGCCTGGGCGGTCCAGCGGGGGAGCTCGACGCGCCCGACGGGGGCGGCGGCCAGCAGGCACCAGTGGTCTTCGGGCTTCATGGGACTGTGCCCTTTCTACTAACGAATCGCAGGAGTTCTGACGGGTTGAGCCGAGCACGCGCCCTTCAAGTCCCTGTGGAAGGGGACTCGAGGACCACTGGGGACCTCCCCTTGACCGCCGCGGGGCATCGGCGCTTCCACCGGCGTCGCATGCGC
>CAIOSS010001047.1 GCA_903860995.1 uncultured delta proteobacterium
CCCCGTCGGGGTCGCCGAAGACGTGCGCGCGGCGATGCCCTGACGAGGGCGCCCTTCGGCCCGACCGCGCGACCCGGCGGGCCTCCCTGGTTGACGCGACCCCCCGGCGCGGCATAGCCCATCGCACCGCAACCGCCATGACCACCCCCGACGATCTCGACCTCGCGGCGCAGCAGTCGACGGCCCTCCGCGCCCTCGACGCCGCCGACTCCTCCGAGGCGCTCGAAGCCTTCTACCGCGCCTGGCTCGCGCCCTCCGGCGTCACCACGCGCCTGAAGCGCGGCATCGGCCGCCTCCCCGCGGAGCAGCGCGCGGCCTTCGGCAAGGACGTCAACGCGCTGCACACCGAGCTCGAGTCGCGCTTCCACCAGCGGCGCGAGGTGGTCAAGACCCGCGAGCTCGCCGCGCGCATCGCCGCCGAGGCCCGCGACGTGACGCTCCCCCCGCGGCCGCGACCGGCGGGCGCGTACCACCCGGTGACGCTCGTGATGCGCGAGGTGCTCGACGTCTTTCAGCGCATGGGCTTCTCGGTCTTCGAGTCGCCCCACGTCGAGACCGACGACTACAACTTCGGCCTCCTCAACATGCCCGCCGACCACCCCGCGCGCGACATGCAGGACACCTTCTACCTCGACGGCGAGCGGCTGCTGCGCACGCACACCTCGGCGGGGCAGATCCGCGCGATGCGCGAGCTCGGGGCCAACGGCACGAGGCCCGTGCGCGTGGTGCTCCCGGGGCTCTGCTACCGCAACGAGAACATCACCACGCGGAGCGAGATCCAGTTCCACCAGGTGGAGGGGCTGCTGGTGGGGCGGAGCGTTCGCATGAGCGACCTCAAGGGCGTGCTGCTCCAGTACGCGCGCCTGCTCTTCGGCCCCGAGCAGCAGGTGCGCCTGCGCGGGAGCTACTTCCCCTTCACCGAGCCCTCCGTCGAGGTCGACATCCGCTGCACCCTCTGCGCGGGCAACGGGTGCCGGGTGTGCAAGCAGACCGGGTGGCTCGAGCTCCTCGGCGCCGGCATGGTGCACCCCGTGGTGCTCGCCAACGGCGGCTACGACCCCGCCGAGTGGCGCGGCTTCGCCTTCGGCATGGGCATCGAGCGCACCGTGCTCCAGCGCTACGACATCCACGACATCCGCTACCTCTTCGGCAACGACCTGCGGCTGCTCCAGCAGTTCCGCTGAGAACACCGTCATGCGCGTCTCCCTCTCCTGGCTGCGATCCTTCGTCCCGGTCACCCTCGACACCCCGGCCCTGGTCGAGCTGCTCACCCGCGCCGGGCTCGAGGTCGACGCGGTGCACACCGTCGGCGTCCTCGACCCGCGGGTCCGCGTCGGCCGCGTGGTCGCCCGCAAGGCCCTCCAGAACGCTACGAACTTCGTCATCGACGCGGGCGCCGAGCACCGCTCCGTCAACGTCGTCTCCAAGGCCCCCAACGCCGAGCGCTTCGACGTCGGCGCCGCGGTCGCCATCGCCCTCCCCGGCGCGACCCTCATCGACGGCCACGGAGACGCCTTCGCGCTCGTCACGGTCGGCAGCGCCAAGGTCTACGGGGTGCAGTCCGACGGGGTGCTCTGCTCCGAGCGCGAGCTCGGCGTCGGCGACGACCACTCCGGGCTCATGGCCCTCGACACCGACGCCCCCGTCGGCACCGCCCTCTCCGCGGTGCTGCCGGTCCCAGCCCACGGCGAGGCCGACGAGGTGCTGGAGGTGGCCATCCTCCCCAACTTCGCGCGCTGCCTGTCGATGGTCGGCGTCGCCCGCGAGGTGGCCGCCCTCACCGGCGCCGCCGGGCGCTACGACGTCGCCCTCGACGAGCTCGCGGTCACCCCCGGGGAGCTCGACGCCCACGTCGAGGCGACGGACTCGTGCCGGCGCTTCAGCACCGCGCGCGTCGAGAACGTGCGGGCCGTCCCGTCGCCCCGCTGGATGCAGCGGCGCCTCGTGCTCGCGGGCGTGACGGTCATCGACCACCTCGTCGACGTCACCAACTACTGCATGATCGAGCTCGGGCAGCCGATGCACGGCTACGACCTCGCGCGCCTCGGGGCGCCCACCGTGGGCCTGCGGCGGTCGCGCGCGGGCGAGACGGCGCGGCTGCTGCACCAGGGGTCGGACGAGGCCCCGGCGGCGCTCCCGGAGGGCACCCTGGTCATCACGGCGGCGGACAAGCCGGTCGGGGTCGCGGGCGTGATGGGCGGGGCCGACACCGCCATCCGGGCGGACACCACGGCGGTGCTGCTGGAGAGCGCGTGCTTCGACTGGCCCGCGGTGCGGCGCAGCAGCGCGGCGCTGAAGATTCACACCGACGCCTCGACGCGCTTCGCCCGCGGGGTCGACCCGACGCTGAGCGGGCGGGCCATCCAGCGGGCGGTGCAGCTCTGGCGCGAGTGGTCGTCGCCCGACCTGCGGGTGACCGCGACGGGCGACTGGCGGCGCGCCCCCATCGCCGACGGGGTGGTGGGTTTTACCCTGGGAGGTATTGCGAGCCTGCTGGGCCTGGAGGCGACGCGGGCGGAGCTCACCGAGGCGCTGGCGCGGGTGGACATCACCGTGCGCGACGCGGCGGACGGGGGCCTGGAGGCGGTGGTGCCGCCCGGGCGGGACGACGTGACGCGGCCCTGCGACCTCGCGGAGGAGTTCGCGCGGGTGACGGGCTTCGACCGCATCCCGGAGACGATGCCGTCCGAGGCGCTGCCCTTCCACACGCCGTCGCGGCGCTACGCGCTGCGCGAGGGCCTGCGCGACGCCCTGGTGCGCGGGGGCTTGCAAGAGCTGCTGACCTACTCGCTCATCGCGCCGGACTCCGAGGCGCTGCTGGGCGCCGAGGCGCCGGAGACGCCGCGGCTCAGGGTGCTCAACCCGATCAACGTCAACCGCACCTCGCTGCGGCGCACGCTGCTCGCGGGGCTGATGGAGACCCTGCGGGAGAACCACCGGCACACGCCCGACGCGCAGGTGTTCGAGATCGGGGTGGTGTTCCTGCCGGAGCTGGCGTCGCCGTATGGGCGGGGGCTGCCGGCGGAGAAGCTGCGGGTGTCCTTCGCCCTCCTCGGGCGCGTCGACCGCGCGTCGATGCACGGCGGGGCAGACCGCGGCGCCGACCTCTTCGACGGCGTCGCGGTGGTCGAGCACCTGCTGCGCGCGCTGCGGCTGCGGGGCGTGGAGACCGTCGCCGACGACGCCGCGCCGTACCAGCCGGGGCTCTGCGCGGCGCTGCGCAAGGGGGCTCGGGTGTACGGGCGCTTCGGGGTGCTGCACCCCGAGGTGTGCGCGCGCTTCGACATGGAGGGCCGGAGGGTGGTGGCGGGCGAGCTCGACCTCGACGCGCTGCTCGACGAGGCCGGGACGACCTTCAAGACCGTGGCGCCGCCGCGCTTCCCGTCGCTGCCCATCGACGTGTCGATGTTCATCGCGCGGGCGGTGAGCGCGGGCGACGTGGTGGCGACGGCCATGGGCGCGGGGGGCGAGCTGTTGAAGGGCGTCGAGGTGATCGACGAGTTCAGCGGGGCGCAGGTGCCCGAGGGCATGCGCTCGCTGGCCGTGCGGCTGGAGCTCAACGGCGGCGACCGAAGCCTGACGACCACCGAGGCGCAGGCGGTGCGGGTGCAGGTGACGACGGCGCTCACGGCGACCCTCCAGGCGCAGGTGCGCGAGTAGGGGGCCTTCCGGGCGGGTCATGGCCTTACCTCACGAGCGGCTACATCGTGATCAGCGGCCGCCAGCTCGACCTCTTCTTCTGCAACACCACCGGTCGGGTTCTCATCCAGCTCAACTGAGCGACAGCGCCCTCCCGGGTCTGTCGCAGGGGGGACCCACCTTCCCGTAGCCCCGCAAGCGTGCTTCGATACGGCCACCAGAATCTCCTACGGAGGCTATTCCTTCCATGACCGCACCCATCAAGCCCCGCCTCTCCGCCCGCAAGACCGGCGGCCGCACCATCGAGTCTCGCGACCTCCTCCAGGAGTACGTCGAGAAGGACCTGTCGCGCCGGCGCCTGCTCATGGGCTCGCTCGCCGCGGCCTCGGTGGCGATGGGCTGCTCGGACGCAGGCAACCCCACCACGCCGCCGGTCGACGGCGGTGGCGCCGCGGACGTGCCGGGTGACAGCGGCGCGCCCGCCGACGTGCCGCCCGCGCGCATGACGCACCTCGTGGGCGCCGGTCAGAGCGACGACCACGTCGCGGCCGCCAACCTCGCGCTCCAGGAGACCACGGGCTTCGACTTCGTGCAGTCGGGGCAGCGCGTGTACCTCAAGATCAACACCAACTCGGGCGACGCGTTCCCGTACTCGACCTCGCCGGACATGATCCGGTGGGTGACCCAGAAGGTGCGCGAGCGCGGCGGCGAGGTCTTCGTCGGCGACCGGTCGTTCTTCGGCGATCGCAACACGGGGACCAACTTCCGGCGCAACGGCATCACGGAGGTCTGCGAGGAGCTCGGCGTCGAGCTCACCGTCTTCGGCGACCCGATGACCGACAGCGCGGCCAGCAGCGTCGACTGGATGGACCTCCCGCTCGAGGTCGACGGCCTCGGCCCCCGCAGCGCCTTCTGGACCGGCACGATGCGCATCCCTGCGATGGTCGCCCAGGCCGACCACATCGTGGCCATGCCCTGCGTGAAGACCCACTTCATCTCGTCCTACACGATGACGATGAAGAACATGATCGGGATCATCAACCCGCGCGACCGCTCGCTGCCCAACAACCTGGGCAACCACTCCACCTCGGCGGACAAGCTCCACCGCCAGGTGGCCTTCATGAACAAGGCCGGGCCCAACGTCTCGCTCGTCGTCCTCGACGGGTGGACCGCCCTCATCTCGGGCGGCCCGCTCCCCTCCAACGCCCCGCCCCGCGCCCCCGCCGGGTGGACCGCGCAGACCAACGACGCCCACGTGGTGATCATCTCGCGCGACCGCGTGGCCGCCGACCTCACGGGCCTCGCGCTGCTCAAGACCCTCTCGCCCATGTACGAGGTCATCCAGACCACCACGGCGCAGGCCAACCGCCAGATGATGCGCGCGCTCGCCTCCGGCGTGGGCATCTCGTCGGTCGGGCAACTCGACCTCTCGGGCCCCTCCGTGACCTCGATCGAGATGCTCCGCACCGTCGCCACGGCGTAGCGAAGCGCCCGCTCTCGACCCCCCCCCTCTCTCCCAACACTCCCCGACGAGGTGCACGTCGCTGGGCCCGCGTGGGCCTGCGCTACCGCTGAGCGGCTCGCGCGGTCGCGGCTCGACCTCCCCCCACTTGCCCTCGGGTCCTACCAACGGGTAGGGAGCCATCCCCCGATGGCGGCCTCGGACGAGCGCAGCGGGCGGGGGGAGGTGCGCGCCGCCGTGGTGCGCGAGGCCACCCGGCTCTTCGCCGCGCGCGGCTTCGACGGCACCGCCCTGCAGGACATCGCCGACGCCGTCGGGGTCTCCAAGCCCGCGGTGCTGCACTATTTCCCCTCGAAGGAGCTCGTGCGCGACGCCGTGCTCGACGGCTTCCTCGCCCACTGGAAGGACGCGCTCCCGCAGCTGCTCTTCGCGGCCCCGTCGGGCCTCGGGCGCTTCGAGGCCATCTTCGGCGCGGTGCGTCGCTTCTTCGCCGACGACCCCCACCGGGCGCGCCTCGTGCTGCGCGAGATGCTCGACCGGCCCGACGCCATCCGCGCCCTGCTGCGCGACGCCGTGCGCCCGTGGCTCGCCGCCATCGCGGGCTTCATCCGCGGGGGCCAGGCGGGCGGAACGCACCACCCCGACCTCGACCCCGAGGCCTACCTCCTCCAGATGCTCCAGGTGGTCATCGCGGCGGGGGTGTCCAACGCCGTGCTCCCGGTGGCCCTCGACGACGACCTCGTCCGCGCCCGCGCCCGCAGCGACCGCGAGCTCGACCGCATCGCCCGCACGGCCCTCTTCGTCACCCGCGACCCCGTCGCCCCGCAACCCCCACCGGCGCCCACGAAGCGCCGACCTTCCAAGCGGTAAGGACCACACCCCACCATGGCCAGCTTCCTCACGGACAACGAAGACCTGCGGTTCTACCTGGAGCGGGGCGTCGACTGGGACGCGCTGGTGGAGGTCACCGAGTACGGGTACCGCACCCCCGACGGCTTCAAGACCCCCGCCGAGGCCCGAGGCTTCTACGCCGAGATCGCCGCCATGATGGGCGAGCTCGTGGCGAAGGAGCTCGGCCCCCGGGCGGCGCGCATCGACCGCGAGGGCAACACCCTCGCCGAGGGCGAGGTCACCGAGGGGGCCTCGATGCAGGCCTTCTTCGCGGCGCTCAAGGCCGCGGAGGTGCACCGGCTCTGCCTCCCGCGCGAGCTCGGCGGGCTCAACGCGCCGCTCACGCTCTACTTCCTCGTCGCGGAGATGGTCGCGCGCGGGGACGTGTCGGCCATGACCCACTTCTCGTTCCACGGGGGGATGGCCATGGCGATGCTGGCGTACTCCATCCACGAGGGCAGCACGCGCTTCGACGTCGCCGCCGGGCGCATCGCCGAGACGCGCTTCGCGGAGTACATCGAGGAGATCGCGCGCGGCGACGCCTGGGGCTGCATGGACATCACCGAGCCCGACGCCGGCTCGGACATGGCCCGGCTGCGCACCCAGGCCGCGCAGGACGCCGACGGCCAGTGGCGGGTCACCGGCGAGAAGATCTTCATCACCTCCGGGCACGGGAAGTACCACTTCGTCATCGCGCGCACCGAGGAGGCGAAGGGCGACGACGCCTTCGCGGGGCTCCAGGGGCTGTCGATGTTCCTGGTGAAGGCCTTCGACGACCTGCCCGACGGGACGCGCGTGCGCCACGTCGAGGTCTCGCGCCTGGAGGAGAAGCTCGGGCACCACGGGTCGGTGACGGCCGCGCTGCTCTTCGACGGTGCGCCCGCGCAGCTCATCGGAGCGCGCGGGGAGGGCTTCAAGTACATGCTGGTGCTGATGAACAACGCCCGCGTGGGCGTGGCCTTCGAGAGCATCGGCCTCGGGGAGTGCGCGCTGCGCATGGCGAGGGCCTACGCCGAGGGGCGGCGCTCGATGGGCAAGGCCATCGCGCAGCACGAGATGATCGCCGACCTGCTCGACGAGATGGAGACCGACCTCCTCGGGCTGCGGGCCCTCGCGGCGACGTCGGCCTTCCACGAGGAGATGGCGCAGAAGATGGCGCTGCTCGAGCGCTTCGTCGAAGGGACGCCGGAGGCCTCGCGGGCGAAGCTCGACCTGCCGAGGCACCGGTCGCTCTCGCGGCGCTACACCCCGCTGCTCAAGTACCTCGCGGCGGAGAAGGCCGTGGAGATCGCGCGGCGCAACGTGCAGATCCACGGGGGCGTCGGGTACACGCGGGAGTACGGCGCGGAGAAGCTCCTGCGCGACGCGCTGGTGCTGCCCATCTACGAGGGCACCAGCCAGATCCAGTCGCTGATGGCGATGAAGGACACCCTGCTCGGGATCATCAAGCGCCCGCAGGCCTTCGTGCGTAGGTTGGGCCAGGCGCGGTGGCGCGCGGTGTCGGCCGCGGACCCGCTGGAGAAGCGGGTCGCGGCGGTGAGCGCGCTGTCGCTCTCGGCGCAGCAGCACCTGCTCACCCGCACCGCGGCGGACAAGCTCAAGACCCTCGGCGGCACTGCCCTTACCACCTGGAAGGCTTCGCTCTCCAAGGCGTGGGACCCGAAGCGCGACTTCGCCCTGGCGATGCTGCACGCCGAGCGCCTCACGCGGCTGCTGGCCGACGAGGCGATCGCAGAGATCCTGCTGGAGCAGTCGCGGCGCTTCCCCGAGCGGCGCGAGGTGCTGGCGCGCTGGCTCGACCGCTGCGAGCTGCGCGACCGGGCGCTGCACGAGGAGATCACCACCACCGGCGAGCGCATGCTGGCGAAGCTCGCGGCGCAGCGCGCCGCGGTGGCGTAGAGGGAGCCCCGGACATCACCGACCGGCTCCTGGACCTCGCCCGCAACGCCACCGCCCGCCGGCTCGTCGGCGCCCTCGGGCTCCCGCTCCCATGGCCCACCGCGCTGCGCCGCGGGCGCCGGGGCGCTGGTGCCCAATGCTCGCCGAGACGCTCGCGGCGGCGGGCGCCCGGCCCCTGCTCGCGGGGTGGACCACGGTGGGGGTCGACCCGGCGGACCAGCTCCTGATGGGCCCGGCGCTGGCGATGCCGCTGGCGCTGGAGCGCGCGGGCCTCTCGCTGGCCGCGGTCGGCCCGGCTGAGCTACCATCTTCGCCCCGCGACGCCACGGCCGCGATCTCCACCCACGAGAGGAACTCCCCCCATGAAGGTCGGACGCAACGACCCCTGCCACTGCGGCTCGGGTCAGAAGTACAAGAAGTGCCATCTCCTCAAGGACGAGGCCGCGCACGCCGCCGAGCTCGCCGCCCAGCGCGCCGCGCAGGTCGAGCCCGCCGCCGACGCCCCGGAGGCCGACGCCCCCGCC
>CAIOSS010001048.1 GCA_903860995.1 uncultured delta proteobacterium
CGCGACGGACCCCGCGCGCCGCGCCCTCGTCGAGGTCGACCAGCTCCTGGAGCACGTCTTCCGCAGCGGCCGCATCAGCGGCTGAGCCCGCGCTAGACGCCCGGCGGCACAGTCGGTTAGATCGCGCATGAGCCTCGCGTCCCACCCCCTGCTCCGCCGCCTGCTCCTGCCGCTGTTTGCGCGGCTCAACCCCGGCGACATCACCATCAAGCACCACCACACCGGCGCGCCGGTGCGGCTGCACTCCTTTCGCCACAAGGGCTACTGGTGGCACGGCGCGAAGCGCGAGGCGGAGACCATGGAGGCCTTCCGCCGGGTGCTGCGGCCCGGCGACACCGTCATCGAGGTGGGCGCCCACATCGGGTACATCGCCCTGTTCTTCAGCCACCTCGTGGGCCCGCGGGGCCGGGTGATCACCTTCGAGCCCGGGGAGAACAACCTCCCCTACGTGCGCGCCAACGTCGCCCGGCACCCCAACGTGCGCCTCGTCGAGAAGGCCGTCGGCGACCGCGCCGCGACGATGAAGCTCAACATCGAGAACCTCACCGGGCAGAACAACTCCCTCATCGACCACTTCGAGGGCCTCGCGGCCAACCAGCGCGCGGCGGCGGTGGCGACGGAGGTCCGGGCGGTGGACGTCGAGGTGATCACCCTGGACTCGTTCTGCACCGCCGAGGCGCTGCGCCCGGCGCTGCTGAAGATCGACGTCGAGGGCTTCGAGCACGAGGTGCTGCTCGGCGCCCGCGAGGTGCTCGCGACTCACCGGCCCATCGTGATGGTCGAGGTGCAGCGGCACGCCGAGGCCATCTTCGACCTGCTGCGCAGCGTCGGGTACGAGCTCTACCGCGCCGATGGCGCCCGGGTGCACGGGCCCTCCGACCTCGACATGAACACCTTCTGCCTCGACCCGTCCCGCCACGCCGAGGCGCTGCGCTCGCTGGGCTGGAGCGCGTGACCCACCCCGAGGGATGACAAGCCCCGGCGCGTGCGCGACCCTCCGCAGGCGATGAACCTCCAGACCCCGCGCATCCTCTGGGGCGCGCTCCTCGCATCCAACACCCTGTATTTCGGGATCCTCCTCTACCTCAACGCGACCGTCGCGCAGCGCGCCGAGCTGCACCCCGACCCGACCCTCGCGCCCGTCTTCGCGGCGGCGGCCCTCGGGCTCGCCGTCGCGAGCGTGCTGCTCCCCTCGCGCCTGCACGCCGCGGCGGCCCGGGCGGCGGCGGTAGAGACCCGCGATGACCTCTCGGACGACCCGCTGGGCGCCACGCAGGGCTTCCGCCGCCCGGCCAGCTCGGAGCGGGTGTTCTCCGACCCGGCCGCCGCGCGCCGCGCCGCGCTCCAGGCCTTCCTGTCGCCCTTCATCGTCGGCATGGCCATGGCCGAGTCGGTCTCGCTCTTCGGCTTCGTGCTGGGCTTCCTGGGCTTCGACCTCGCCGTCGTCGCACCCTTCTTCGTGGTGGGCGCCGGGCTCCAGGCGATGCGCTTCCCCACCCCGGCCGCCGTCGAGGGGCCCTTCGAGCGCGCCCACGGCGCCCTCCTCCGGGACTGATCGCTACGGTGCGGCGGCCCCGCGCGCAGGTGCACGAACACCTCGCGGTTGCCCGCGGGCCCGTGCACCGGCGAGTCTTCCTTACCCACACAGGGAAAGCCCAGCGCCCCGGCGGCCGCCACCACCTGCGCCACCGCCCTCGCCCGCAGCGCGTCGTCGCGCACCACGCCCCCCGGCACCAGCTTCGGCTCCAGCTCGAACTGCGGCTTCACCATCGCGACGATGGACGCGTCGGGCACGCCGCGCAGCACCTCGGCCACCGCGGGCAGCACCTTGGTGAGCGAGATGAACGACACGTCCATCACCACGAGCGACACCGCGTCGGTGACCACCTCGCGCAGCCCGAGGCGCGCGTTGACCCCCTCGCGCACGACCACCCGCGGGTCGCGCCGGATGCGCTCGTGCAGCTGGCCGTGGCCCACGTCCACCGCCCAGACCTTCACCGCGCCGCGCTGGAGCAGCACGTCGGTGAACCCGCCGGTGCTCGCACCGACGTCGAGGCAGGTGCGGCCGGCCGGGTCGACGCCGAGCGGATCGAGCACGCCCGCGAGCTTCAATCCGCCGCGGGAGACGTACGGGCACGGGTCGCCGCGCACCTCCAGCGGCGCGTCGACCGCGAGGCGGTGGCCCGGCTTGTCCACGCGCTGGCCCGCGACGAAGACCCGCCCCGCCAGGAGCAGCGCCTGCGCGCGCTCGCGGCTCTCGGCGAGGCCGCGGTCGACGAGGAGGCGGTCGATGCGTTCGCGCGGGACGGCGGCCACGGCGGCGGTCAGCGCAGGAGCTGCGAGGCCACCACGCCGAGCACGCCGAGCAGCACCAGCGCGGCCACCGCCATGAGCGCCACCGGGCGCTTCGCCGGGGCGGCGGAGGTCACCGGGGACGGAGGCGCGGGCGCCGGGTCGGGGCGCGGCGACGGCATCGGCGGACCCGAGGAGGGCAGCGCGAGCGGCGCGTGCTCGTCGGGCATCGGCCGCGGGGCGAGCGTCGCGGCGGGGCCCGGCGCGACGTCGTAGCGGCCGAGGTCGGGGATGACCTCCACCGGCA
>CAIOSS010001049.1 GCA_903860995.1 uncultured delta proteobacterium
GCAGCGAGAGCACCCACTGGCGGTACGGCACCGCGGGTAGCACCCGATCGCACTGCCGCGCGGCGGTCTCGCTCATGCGCCGACCGCCGCAGCTCGAGCACACGCCCCGGTGCTTGCACGAGAACGCCACAAGCCGGTCGTGGCCGCAGCCCGCGCAGCGCGCCCGCATGAACCCGCCCGCGAGCACCCCACACCGAAGAAACGCCTCGAACTCCGCGACGACGTACCGTGGAAGCGCGCGCCCGTCCTCCTGCATGCGCTCGGCGAAGGCGGCGAAGTGATCGCGCACGAGGCCATGCACCACCTCGTCGCGCACGGGATCGCGGGCGCCAACGTGAGCCTGTACACCGCCATCGGCCATCGGTGAGGGCGCGAACAGAGCGACGTGCGTGCCGACGCAATGGGTCAGGTTTTATCGATGAATCAAGGACAGGGAGGGGTGGCGGCGGGTGGCGGCGGGTGGCGGCGGGCGCCTCGTCCGATCCGCCGCACTGAGGAGACACGGTCCCGGACGACGGCCTCGTGATCGAGAGCTTCGTCGCCGCGGCGGGGCACGCCGGCCTGCGGGCGCCGCGTGATGAGCTCAACGCGCGCATGGGCCACCGCGCAGCGCGGGCGCGACGCATCGGGTGATGACGCCGATGGAGTTCATGGCCCGCTTGAGCGCGCTGGTCCCGAACGACAGCGCGAGAGGGGGAGGATGGGGCGTTGGAAGTGACCAAGGCAGCGTCCCGGAGGCTCCTGCCAACGCTCGCGGGAGCGGGTACTACGGGTCATGGGTGATCTGGTGACTCCAGCGGATCCGTGCCGACGAAGATGCACCGTTGGAGCGCTTATCCCCCGCGGACGCCTACCGCAGCATCGTGAACAGGCCGTGGAGCGCCGTGCCGACGCCCAGCAGCCCGAGCGTCGCGCCGACCCCCGCCGCCACCATCGCGCGGCCCGGACGGCGGTCGACGGCGCGCATCGTCTCGGCGCCCGCGCGCTTCATCAACGTGACCGGACACTCGACCGGAACCTTGCCGTCGCGGATGGCCTGCAGCCGGTCGATCATCGCGGTGACCGAGCGGTAGCGCTGGTCGCGGTGCTTCGACGTGCCGTGGCTGACAAAGTGCGCGAGCTCGGCCGGCACCGTGGTCTGGTGCGCGCACGGCACCGCGTACGCGGGCGGCACCGGGTCGCTCAGCACGCCCGCGAGGCACTCGGTCACGCTGCTCTTGCGGGAGAGGTAGTGCTCCAGCGAGAGCAGCTCGTGAAACATCACGCTGAGCGAGTACACGTCGCTGCGCTCGTCGAGCGCCGCCACCTCGCCGCGCGCCTGCTCCGGGGACATGTACGCCGGCGTGCCGAGCAGCGAGCCCTCCATGGTCTTGAGCTTGTCGTTCTGCGCGCGTCCGCTGCGTGGGGTGGTCAGCGTCCTCCGCTTGTCGTCGACCGGCAAGCGCTTCACGTCTTCTTCTTCGCGGCTGCGCGCGAGGCCCCAGTCCATCACGACCACCTCGCCGAAGCGGCCGACCATGATGTTGGCGGGCTTCAGGTCGCGGTGCAGCACGCCCTGCGCGTGGGCGTACTGCACCCCGCGCAGCACCTGCGTGAAGACCTCCGTGCGCCGCTCGAAGGAATACCGCTGGTGGTATTCGCGGTCCCCCGCGGCGAGGCGCTCGATGACGTGCTCGAGGGTCTCGCCGTCGATGTACTTCATCACGTAGAAGTACCGGCCGTCGGGGTCGACGCCGACGTCGTGGATGGGGACGATGTTCGGGTGGTCGAGCCGCCCGAGCACGCGGATCTCCTCGACGAAGCGGGCCATGATCTCCGCGCCGCCCTCGAGCTCGGGGAGCAATCGCTTCAGGGCCACCGGGCGCTCGATGTCG
This sequence comes from uncultured delta proteobacterium, assembly GCA_903860995.1. Lineage (GTDB taxonomy): Bacteria > Myxococcota_A > Polyangia > Polyangiales > SCUS01. The sequence goes on from CAIOSS010001049.1 coordinate 1,875, forward strand.
TTGTCCCGGGCGAGCACCACCTCGCCGACGCCGCCGCGGCCGAGCACCTTCGCGGCCTCGAAGCGGTCGCGCGCGTCCACCACGAGGCGCGGCACCTCGCCGACGAACTCCACCCGCGGGAGGATCGTCGAGCGCCCGCCGCCCCCCATCGGGGCGGTGGCCGGGTCGAGCGCGGAGCCCGTCACGACCTCCGTGGCCGGGTGCGACGGGCTGGCGAGCAGCGTCTGCGCGAGCGAGGCGGCAGCGGGCGCCGGGGCCCAGGGGCTGGTGTCGTTGGGCATAAGGGCGCGTTTGTTACCCCATCCCCGCGCCGCGCGCACGGACCC
>CAIOSS010001050.1 GCA_903860995.1 uncultured delta proteobacterium
CGCGACCCGGAGGTGATCCGGTCGCGAGCGTCGGTTGCGGGGAGTTGACCGCGTTCAGGCGCTGGGCGGGCGCCACGGAGACCGCGCCTGACCAGCGCGCGGACCGCCATGGAATTGCGCCGCCGGGTCGAACACGTCGACCGCCTGCGGGGGGATTTCGAGGGTGTGGGAGATGATCTCGACGGGCTCATGGTGCATGTCCCAGGCGCCGCCGTGGTGACGGGGGGCGTCGGGCCGGTCGACCTGGCAGCCGGGCTGCGTGGGGTCGCTGCACAGGGTGGGAGCCTGCGAGTGGGACGGGAGCGCCGGGAGGGCCGCGGTGACCCGCTTGGCCGTCTTCGCGGGCGAACTCACCTGGTCGTTGGCGACCGGGAGGTGGCTCGCGAGGACGCCGTAGCACCGGGCCTGCACCTGCTGCGCAGACGCCAGCCCCCCCGTGAAGATCACGGCGAAGGCGGCGCAGAGGGCGAGGAGGAGTGGGCGCATCTCGTGGTGTCGGCGCAGGGAGTACCCGATCGTCGACCATCGCGCAACCACCGGGCCCTGAGGGACTATTCCCAGCCAAGGAGCCCCAAAATAGACACAGGGGACGATCCGCGGCCGAAGCCTTGGAGCGTCCCCTGCGGAGGTACCAACGCCCACCGCGTCACCGCGGCGGAGGCTGCGGGAGACCTTTACCCGCCGACCCTGGGCACTGAACCTACATTGCAGAGACGAGAGTGCTGATTGCCCATTGTGCGCCTTTACCTCCCGCGGCGATGCCGCAGCCCGAGGGATGCCAGGAGTGATCCCGGTCCACGTTCCGAGCCTTCGAGTGAAGTGGAGCCGGTGCGCACCATGCGCCCGCGCTCGGGTTTCGTCGCAGGGAACACTCGCGTGTTCGGGACCATCCCCGGGACCATCGTCCACCCCGCGACCGTCGCAGCAGGACCATCCGACACCGATGACCGCAGTCGCCCTTGCGAGCCGTGATCTGCATCAGCGCACGATGGACACGCCACGATCAAGCCGACCGTATCACCGCTGCCCCCGTCGCGCCAAGAGACTTGTCCATTGCCTGTGTTCTGCACCGTCACCGGTCAGCTGGTCGCGAACTTCTCGCGGCCATGGATTGACGAGACAGACAATGTCACGTGATGTGACGGAGTATGTCCATGGTGCGCTGGCGCGCGCGGTGGATCGGCCCTTACGCTCCGTGGCGATGAACACCGCGACGCAGCCCCTCCCCACCATCACCGGGCACCGCTGGATCGAGGGCCCCGACGGGCTCCACCCGCGCGCCGCCGCGCTGGCGTCGCGGCGTCACCTCGTGCGCGAGCGCTTCTACACGGCGGTGCTGCCCGACCTGGTCCGGCGGGGCGTGCCCCGGCAGGTGCACGGCATCGGGCCGAGGGGCGGGTCGTCGCGCGCGATCTGGTCGTGGTGGAAGGTCCCCGGCGAGCAGCGGGTGCTGTGGGCGCTGCAGGTGAGCACCCGGCAGGTGCGCGGCGCCACCGGGGGGAAGGCCCCGGCCAACGACGGCTACGTGCTGGCCGCGTGGGGCGACGGCCCGGTCATCGCGTGGGCCAACGAGCTGCCCGCGGTGCGCGCGGTGCTGCGCGAGGCGCTCACGACGCTGCCGGCCTGCCTGGCCGGGGGCGTGGTGTCGGGCGACGCGACGCTGCCGCTGCGCATCGTCCCCATCACGGGCGACGCTGGGCGCGCAGCGTGGTCGGATCGAGGTTGTGCTTCTTGAAGAGCTCGCGGAGGTAGCGCCGGTCGACCCCCGAGCGCCGCGCGGCCTCAGAGAGGTTGTAGCCCGAGCGCTCGAAGAGCTTGAGCAGGTAGTCGCGCTCGAAGCGCTCCACCGCGGCCTGCTTGGCGTCCTGGAAGGGCACCTCGGGGTCCCCCGGCGCACCGGCGCCCTCGAGGCCGGCGCGCAGGGTCGGGGGCATCACCAGGTCGTGCTCGTCGTCGTCGTCGAGGCTTGTGACCACGGGTGAGGGGCTGAGCATCACGGCCCGCTCGATGACGTTGCGCAGCTCGCGCACGTTGCCGCGCCAAGGCCGCGAGGCGAGGGTGGCGAGCACCGCGGGCGCGAGGGTGGCGCCGCCCACCGCGCGGGCGAAGTGCTGGGCGAGCGCGGGGATGTCCTCGACCCGGGAGCGCAGCGGCGGGACCTTGATGCGCCCCACCGCGAGGCGGAAGAGGAGGTCCTGCCGGAAGCGGCCGGCCTGCACCTCGGCCTCGAGGCCGCGGTTGGTGGCGGCCACGACGCGCACGTCGACGGAGCGGTAGCCGTCGCCGCCGACGGGCTTCACCTGCCGGGCCTCGAGCGCACGCAGCAGGGCGGGCTGCAGCTCGAGCGGCAGCTCGCCGATCTCGTCGAGGAAGAGGGTGCCGCCGTCGGCGCGGCGGAAGGCGCCCTCGGCCGAACCCACCGCGCCGGTGAAGGCGCCCTTCACGTGCCCGAAGAGCTCGGAGGCGATGAGGTTGGGCGAGACCGCGGCGCAGTCGAAGACCACCAGCGGGCGGCCGGCGCGCGGCGACTGCTGGTGCAGCGCGCGGGCGATGACCTCCTTGCCGGTGCCGGTCTCGCCCTCGATGAGCACCGTGAGGTGCGACGGGGCCATCTTCGCGATGCCGCTGCGCAGGCGCTGCATGGCGGGCGAGTCGCCGATGAGCTCGGTGCGCTCGCCCCGCGCCGGGGGACGCATCGGGGCGACCGGCGCGGGGGGCGCGGCGGTCGGGAGGATCGTCGGCGGCGGCGCGAGGATGGCCGGCGAGGTGACGTCCGAGAGGGGCGCGTCGTCGCCCACGCGCACGCTGAGGGTCACCTGCTTGCCCAGCATCAGCGAGACCTCGCCGGTGACCTTGAGCTCGCGGATGCGCGCGCCCTGGTAGTGGGTGCCGTTCTTCGTGTCGAGGTCGATCACCTCCACGCCGTGGGGGTAGATGCGGATCTCGATGTGCACCCGCGACACGAAGGGGTCGTGGATGACGATCTCGTTGCCGACGTCGCGGCCCACCCGCACGACCCCCTCGCGGGCGCGGAAGGGAGACGGCACCCCTGGGGAGATCACCTCCACGTAGCGCGTGGGCGGCGGCTCCGCGCGCCGGTGGGGCACCGTCATCGTCCGATCGCTCTCGCTCATCCGCGCCGGACCCTCATACCGCCTTCAGAGCCACTTCTTGTGGCGGAACCACAGGGCCATCCCGCTGCCCACCACCGCCATCAGCCCGAGCGCGAAGGCGTAGCCGTAGCGCCAGTGGAGCTCGGGCATGTGGTCGAAGTTCATCCCGTACACCCCGGCGATGAACGTGAGCGGCAGCATGATCGTCGAGACCAGGGCGAGGGTCTTCATGACCTCGTTCATCCGGTTGGACGTCTGCGAGAGGTACGCGTCGAGGGCGGCGGAGAGGAGCTCGCGGTTGCCCTCCGCGAGGTCGACCACGCGCACGAAGTGGTCGTGGATGTCGCGGAAGAAGGGCAGCGCCCGCTCGGGGATCTGCTCGAATTCCCCGCGCGACAGCCGCTGGAGCACCTCGCGCTGGTGCATCGCCGTCCGCCGCACCCGCTGCAGGGCGCGCTTCAGCCGGAAGATGCGCGGCACGATGTCCGTGGAGGTGCGCTCGACCACGTCGGTCTCGAGCGCGTCGATCTGCTCGTCGAAGGCCTCCGTGAGCGGGAGGTAGAGGTCCACCATGCGGTCGATGACCGCGTGGGCGATGAAGGCAGGGCCGCGCTCCATCACCTTGCCGTTGCGGGCGAACTCCTCGGCCACCTCCGCGGGCGCCCGGAGCTGCCCCCGGTGGTGGGTGAGCAGCCAGCGCTGCGAGAGCACAAGGTCGAGCTCCACGGTGCCCGCCCGCTCGACGTCGGTGCCCGAGCACACCACCCCGTGGATCACCATGTAGAGGTACTCGCCGTAGTCCTCGACCTTCGGCCCCGGCCGGTCGAGGAGGATGTCCTCCACC
>CAIOSS010001051.1 GCA_903860995.1 uncultured delta proteobacterium
CCGTGACGGAGCCCGCGTTGGGGTGCGTGCGGCCGTACTCGATGACCTCGTAGAACTTGTTGAGCGACCCCTCGAAGTCCTGCAGGTTGTAGAGCACCCACGCCATCTTGTAGAGGGCGTAGCCGTAGACCTGATTGGCCTCGTCCTGCACCGCGAGCACGCGCTCGTAGAACTGGCGGGCGTTCTCCATCTCGCCCTGGTCGAAGAAGTACTCCGCGAAGGAGAGGTAGGCGTTGGGGACGAAGGGCGACTGCGGGAACCGCTGGATGAGCGTGCGGTAGACCGTGCGCGCGTTGTTGAAGTCGTTGCCGTCCTGGTAGGCGAAGGCCAGGTAGAACAGCGCCCGGTCCATCTGCGCGTAGTTGGGGTGCGCGTCGACCAGGTTGCGGAAGGACGCGATGAGCTGCGCCCGGTACTGCCCCGCGGTGGCGCGGAAGGCGGCCTGCTGCCGGGTGATGGTCGCGACCTGCGCGTCGTTGTGCGCCTGGCGCGCCGCAAAGAGCTCATCCTCGAGCTCCTCGGCCTGGCCGTTGGAGAGCTGGGCGAGCTCCTGGTAGTCCTCCGCGAGGCGCATCAGCGCGTCCGGGCGGTGCGTGTCGGTGACGCTCATGCGCTGCACCAGCGAGGCGGTGAGCCGCGCCTCGGCGAGCAGCAGGTCTGCGCTGCGCCGCTGGGTGTTGCGGTTGCGCATGATCATGTCGCGGTCGAGGCCCTGCCCCGGCCGCCGCGTCTCGGCGGCGTGCGCGGGGCGCTCGGTCGCGCGGGCCGCCGCCGGGGGGGCGGTGTCCCGGTGCGAGCCGTAGCGCTGGGCGCCCGCCGGACACTCCAGCGCGCGCGCCCTGGCCTCCGGCGCGATGCAGACGTCCCCAGGGACCGTCGCCACCGTTGGGATCGCCACCGCCTCTGCCGGTGTTGCCTGGGCCGCCGCGGTGCCCCGTCGCGGCTGCTGCCCGAAGGCCAGCGAACCGACCAGGGCGCACGTTGCCGCGAGGGCCATCGCCACGCTTCGTTGCCTCACCCGAACCATTGTCGTCTCCGTGGATTCTGTGTGTGGGATATGAGGGACGCGGGCGCTCGGTCAGCGCCCGCAGCGCGACACGACCTGCTGACGGTAGAACCCGAGCTCGTCGCGCCAGTACTCGCCGTTGAAGGGCCAGAGGCTGTGCTCCTCGTCCGCGGTGACGCGGTTGGCCCGGGCGACGTCGACGCTCACCTGCTGCTGCTGCATCTCCTGCGAGAGCTGGCCGCGGCGGGCGTTGAGGATCTCGATGAGGATGGCGGTCGCCTGGTTCTGGAGGTCGCCGAGCTCTTCCACGGCGCGGGTGTAGCGGCCGCGGGCGAGGGTGCCGGCGTTTTCGATGGCGAAGCTCTTCGCGACCGAGATGTCCTGGATGATGCGCGCGCCGACGGAGCTGTTGCGGAAGGCCGCGGCCATGCCGTTGTGGCGCCGCTCCTCGGTCTCGAGCTGCGCGACGTACTCCAGGTTGCGGAGCAGCGTGCGGTCGCCGAAGGCCGTCTCCACCACCGGGCGCAGCCGGTTGGGCAGGTTGGCGTGGCCCTCGCGCACGTTCTTCAGGAACTGGAAGAAGCTCGGGTCGTCCTGGTACTGCTGCAGGTAGCGCTCGATCTCCGGGCGCAGGTCGCCGAAGCGCTCGTTGAACTGCGCGACCACCTCCTCGGCCTCGTCGTAGCGGCAGTTGGAGAAGAGGATCACGCTCTTCAGCACCATCGCCTCGGGGTACCAGCCGTTGGCGAAGTACGGCGAGAACAGCGTGTGGATGTTGCCGAGCGCGCGGGGGTAGTCCTGCTGGAGGAAGTACGCCCAGCTCTCCTCGAAGAGCGCGTCGAGCCAGTACTCGGAGTCGACGTCCACGTGGTTCCACGACTCGACGGCCGACTCGTAGTGGCGCGTGGAGTAGTAGAGCCGCGCGAGCTCGAGGTGCGCGAGGTCGGCCATGCGCTCCTCGTCCTCGACGCCCTCGACGCCCTCCTCGAGCGCGTGGAGCACCTCGTTGAAGGCCTCGACGCCGGGCTGCGAGCGGCGCGCGTTGACGTGCGAGATGCCCTCGAAGAACTTCGCCTGCACGTAGTACGGCGACTGGCGCTGCACCTGGCGGAAGAGCGCGATGGACTCGTCGTAGGCGCCGTCGCGGTACTTGCTGCGGCCCATCAAATACAGGAGCTGGTTGTAGAGGCCGCGGCTCTCGTTGTTGTTGAACTGCTGGAGCGCGGTGGTGGGGTAGCGGCCCACGCGGCGCACGATGTCCGCCGGCTCGGGGAGCTGCGACGCGAGCTGCGCCAGCCACTGGAGCGTGGCGTTGAAGTAGAGGTGCGACGGGCCGCGCTCGACGATCTCGTCGAAGACCGCGAGGGCCGACTGGTAGAAGCCCAGGTGGTAGAGGCTCTTGCCCAGGTGGAACTGCGCCTTTTGCTGGTTGGCCGGCGCGTCTTGCGTCTCGCCCTCCACCACGCGCTGGAACTGCACCGACGCCTCCTGGTAGCGCTCCTGCTGGTAGAGCCGCAGCGCGTTGGCGAGCGCCTCGCTCGGCGGGCCCTCCGCGGGCGGAGCGTCAGCGCTGCCCTGGGTGAGATCCATGTCGGGCCGCGCAGGCTGCGCCCACGCCGAACCGGCCATGCAAAGGACCATCGCGGTCGTCCCTGCACCCGCGAGCCACTTCGAGATTCGCCTCCGCACCATCGCTGCCTCGCCTCGCTTCACGTCACACGTCATCGCCCGATGGCGTCATCGTCACCGACCGGCGTCGCCGCCGTCGCGGCGCGGA
>CAIOSS010001052.1 GCA_903860995.1 uncultured delta proteobacterium
CTTCGTCCCCGGCGACGGCGTCCTCCTCGTCAGCATCTTCCGCGGCGGCCCCGTCCCCGAGGTGCGCGCGCTCGACCTCGCCGTCGACCTCCGCGAGTTCCTCGACGCCCTGCGCCGCGCGGCCGCCGCGCTGCCCTCCCCCGCCGACGGCCTCGACGCGCTCCTCAACCGCCTCGACCTCCACGCGCAGCGCGCCCTCGTCGCCCCCCCGCGCGGGCCCGCCACGGCGCTCCATTGGGAGAGCCGCCCCGGCGCGCTCGGCGACGACGCCCTCTCCGTCACCTTCCAGGCCCTCTCCCCCGGCGAGGCCTCGTCGCGCCGCGAGAGCGCCCAGTCCGACCTCCACGCCCTCCTCGTGCAGGGCAGGGTCGGCGTCAGCCTCCGCGGCCGCGGCGTCGAGCTCGCGCCGGGCTTCGTCGTGCTCCAGTTCGAGCGCCTCGTCGCCCTCTGCCGCCCGCTGCTGGAAGCCTGGGCCGCCCGCCGCCCGCTGCACCTCCGGATGCAGGTCTCCGACCTCTCCCTGGGCCTGCGCCTCTCCGTCGACGAGCGCCTCGCCCTCACGCTCACCCGCAACACCAACAGCTCCGTCACCCTTCCCGCGCTCGCCCCGGAGGCCTTCATCACCCCGGTGCTCGACGGCGCCCTCGCCCTCGCCGCCGCGCTCTCCCGCTGCGACCGCTCGCTCGCCCGCAACCTCCGCCTGCGCGCCCTCCGCCACGAGGCCCGCGCCCTGCGCCGCTCGCTGCGCAACCTGGGCCGCAGCGACCGCCGCACCAACCCCGACCCCACGCTCTACCAGGTCGCCGCCGAGCCCGCGCCCGCACCGCGCGCGAGCGACGCGCTCGACCTCCGCGACGCCACGCGCCTGCGCTACACCGCCCGCTGGCGCGCCGAGATCGAGGGCCTCGACCTCGCGGGCACCCTCCTCTGCGGCGACCGGCTGATCGTTCCGGGCGCGCGCGAGCTGCACGCCCTCGACCGCATGACCGGCGCCGCCGTCTGGTCGATGCCCGTGCCGCGCGCGTCCACCACGCTCGCCGGCGACGCCCTCCTTCGCCAGAGCCCGCGCGGCGAGATCGAGCTGCGCGCCTCCTCCAGCGGCGAGGTGCTCTGGAGCACGCGCATCACCCCCCGCGTCGGGACGCTCTGCCTCCCGCACGCCGTCACCGCCCCGGGCCTGCCGCGCCTGGTCGTGGTGGCCGAAGGGGAGCGCCGCCTCGTCGCGCTCGACCTGCGCACCGGCGAGCCCCGCTGGAGCTTCACCGCCCGGCACGCCGGCACCTTCCGCATGAAGCGCGCGGGCCGGCTCCTGGTGGTGGTCTCCGGCGACGCCACGGTCACCGCGCTCGACCTCGCGAGCGGCGAGGTGGTCTGGCGCTTCGGCGACCGGGTGCCCTTCCACACCACCCCTCTGCTGCACCGCGACCAGCTCTTCGCCGTCGCAGGCGAGGCCACCCGAGGCGGGGCGCGGCTCTACGCCCTCGACGCCTACGCGGGCGAGCACCTCTGGTCGTGCGCCATCGACGCGACGGTCTGCGCCCCGGCCTGCGTGACCAAGGACACCGTCTCGGTGCCGGTCTCCACCCGCGACGGCGTGGTGCTCGAAGGCCGCTCCGTCGGCGACGGCGCCGTGCGCTGGCGCGCCGCCCTCAGCGCCGTGCAGGGGTCGTCCTCGCGCCCCGCGGTCACGGCCTTCGACGACCTCTTCGTGGCCAACCTCCCGACGGGCCGCGTGATGGCCGTCGACGCGGGCGACGGCTCCACCCGCTGGTCGCGCACCCTCCGCGCGCCCCTCGGCGACGACCTCCCGCGGCGCCTCGACCCGCAGCTCCGCGCGGGCGCCCTCTTCGTGCCGCAGAGCGCGCTCGCGGTGCTCCGCCCCCGGGACGGCGCCGTGCTCGCCGAGCTCGACGCCTGCGACCTCGTGCCCGACCTCGTGCGCGTCGACGAGCAGTGCGCCATCTACGTCGCCGAGGAGAGCGGGCACCTCGGGTGCTACGAGCCCGGCGCGCGCCTCCGGGTCATCCGCCCGGTGTGAGACCGGCTCACTGCTGCGTGCACTGCCAGTCCCGCGAGGTGCAGTCGGGCGTGTTGTGGCAGTTGATGCAGCGGGTCACCCGGCCGTCTTCGAGCACCGCGCGGTCGCTCGCGCGCACCCGCTGCCAGCGCCAGTCGCCGTGCGTGGGGTCGTAGCCCGCGGGCTCCTTGCGCATCACCGTCCACCCGATGACCGTCGAGCAGGTCGGGTCGGCGTACTCCTCCTTGACGACCACCGTCCCCACCGGGAGCGTCTGGCCCGCGACGCGGTACCTGGCCACGCCCCCGGGGTCGATCACCACCCGGATGTTGCTGATGCTGGGCGCGCCCGCGCCGTAGCTGGAGATGTGCTCGAAGGTCATCCGGCACCCGCGCACCTCGGGAAACGTTCGGGCGTAGTCGGCCGGGATGAGCGACGCGGGCGGCGTCTCGTCGGGTCCGCAACCCGCGGACATACCCATCAGGGTAAGGAGGATGAAGGTGGCGGTGAGGCGGGTCATGCGCCGAGACTAGCGCGGCGTCCCGAGCGGGCCCTAACGCATCATGACGACGCGGATGCGCTGGTTGTACGTGTCGGCGATGAAGAGTCGGCCGGCGGTGTCGGTCTCGACGCCGTAGGGGCGGTCGAGCCGGGCCATGAGCGGTGAGCCCCCGTCGCCCTCGACGCCGCGGGTGCCGCAGCGCCCCGCGACGGTGCGGATGTTCCCGTCGGCGCCCACCGCGCGCACGCAGGAGTTCTGCGTGTCGGCGATGTAGACGGTGCCATCGGGGCCCACC
>CAIOSS010001053.1 GCA_903860995.1 uncultured delta proteobacterium
CCGGGCGCCCCGGTGCCGGGCTGCGCCAGGAGACGGGGTCGATCGACGCCGACGCGGTCGGCGATCACCCGGGTGCCGCCCGCGAAGAGCAGGTGCAGCAGCAGCGAGGCGCTGATCCACAGATAGATGGGGATCAGGTATTCACGCGGCCGCATTCGGGGTTCCGTACCATCCGCCCGGGGGGGTCGCAACGCGCGGCGGGCGCGCCCGACGGACCTCAGCCGACGTCGTGCTCGTCGTGGAGGGGCGGCAGCGAGTGCACGCCGGACTCGTACCCCGCGGGCGAGAGCGCCTTCCAGCGCGCGCGCCACTGCGACGGAAGGTGCACGGTGATCTCCAGGCGCAGGCCCGAGATGGCCTCGGCCACGGCGTCGCGGCGGCCCTCGGGGGTGGCCTTCGCGCGCACGTCGCTGACGTAGCGGGTGAAGCTCGGAAAGGACCCGCCCAGGCCCGCGACCAGGTCGTCGCGGAGCCGGCGCAGCAGGCCCGGCGCGCTCCCGCCGGACCCGAGCGCCACGACCACCTCGCCGACCTCGGCCACGGCGAGGTTGGTGAACCCGCACCACCGCGGCTGGTCGATGGTGCACAGCAGGAATCCGTCGGCGACGGAGCGCGCATGCAGCCGGTCGCAGAGCGCCTCGTCCCGCACCGAGCACATCACTACGCAGGGCCGCGGCTCGAGGTCGGCGTCGACGAAGTCCCGCGCCTCCCAGCGAGCGCGCCCCTCCGAGGCCCTGATCACGGCCTCCAGCGCCGGGAGCACCGTGGGCGAGACCACCGTCACCCGCGCGCCCGCCATCAGCAGCCGCCGCGACTTGTCGAAGGCCTCGCGGTCGCCCCCCACCACGAGGCAGCGACGGTCTTCCACCACCAGCCCGACCGGGAAGGTCTTCATGACGATGGGCCGGATCGTATCGCAGGTGCCGCAAGGTCGGGGGCCTCAACTTCGTGGCGACCCTTGCCGAATGGGCGTATCCCTTCGCGGCGTCGGAGGGGGATCCCGGAATCGCCGTTTCACCCCCAATACGAGCCCCAGCATGAAGCTCACCCAACTCCCGGACGACCTCGCTCGCACGCTGTCCCGCTTCCACGGCGAGCGCGTCCCGTTGGAGGCGCTGCGCCATCGGCTGCGGGAGGCCCGGGGCGAGCCCGAGGCGCTGCACGCCATCCGGGGGAGGGTCGATCCGCCGCCCGCGACCTGCGCCGAGGCGACGCCGGACGCGGGCACCGACGCGGCGCGGGCCCTCGCCGAGGAGGGCGCCGCGGGCATCCGCCGGGGCGAGCTCGCGGTGGTCGTGCTCGCGGGCGGCATGGCGACCCGCTTCGGCTCGGTGGTCAAGGCCCTCGCGCCGCTCGGCACCCCCGGGGGCGAGCGCTTCCTCGACGTGAAACTCGCCGACGTGGCGCGCTGGGCGGGGCGGGTGCCCGCGGCGCTCATGACCAGCTTCGCCACGCACGACCTCATCGCCGCAGCGCTCGTCGACGAGCCGCCTCCGGGCGCGGACGCCGTCTCGCTCGTGCCGCAGTTCGTGTCGCTGCGGCTCACCCCGATGGGGGACATCTTCCTCACCGACGAGGGCGTGCCCTCGCCGCACTCCAGCGGCCACGGTGACCTGCCCGAGGCCCTCGCCGCCGCCGGGACGCTCGCGGCCTGGCGCGCCGCGGGCGTACGGACGGTGCTCGTCTCCAACGTCGACAACCTCGGTGCGACCATCGACCCGACGCTCTACGCGATGCACCGGCGCAGCGGCGCGAAGGTCTCCGTCGAGCTGGTGGAGAAGCTCCCCGGCGACCGCGGGGGGCTGCCCGTGCTGCGCGACGGGCGCCTGGTGCTCGCGGAGACCTTCCGCCTGCCGGCGGGCTTCCCCGACCGGGAATTTCCGCTCTTCAACACCAACACCCTCTGGATCGACCTCGACGCGCTGGAGGGCCAGCGCCCGTGGACGTGGTGCGCGGCCCGCAAGGTCGTCGAGGGGCGCGACGCGATCCAGTTCGAGCGGCTCATCGGCGAGCTCACCTGGTGGCACGACACCCGCTATGTGCATGTCACCCGCGAGGGCGCGGGGTCGCGCTTCCTGCCCATCAAGGAATTCGACGACCTGGCGCGGCACCACGACGCGCTCGTGGCGATGATCGAAGCGCAGCGCGCCTGACGCCGCACCGCCGCGTCGGTGGCTTGCACCGCGGCCGCACGGTACGACGCTTCCACCATGCAAGACGGTGTGGTCGGAGTCCTGCTGTCGCTCTCCCTGGTCGGCTGCCTCAACCTCGGACCGGGCTCCACCGGCACCCGCTCGTGCGCACAGCTCGGCTGGGGCTGCGGCGTCGACGACATGGGCGTCTCGTGCGGCTCGTGCGTCGCGCCGCAGGCGTGCTCGGTGGGCTCCTGCGTCGACCCGAGCGCGCAGGTGATCGCCAGCGGAGCGACCGCCTTCGCCGTCGCCGGGGGCTACTCCGGGGTGCTGTTCACCCTGCCCGCCGCGGCCACCGTGCGCTTCCACGCCTCGTCGCCGGGCCTCTTCCAGGCCGGTGTCTTCACGCTCTCCGACTGGACCCTCTTCGCCAGCGGCCAGGCCTCCGGCGCCTTCGTGCTGACCAACCCTTCGCCCTCCGCAATCGAGGCGCTCCGCCTCGAGGCGGGCACGTACACCCTCGGGTTCCGCTGCGCGAGCGCCTTGGACTCGTGCCTCATCCGCTACGGCATCAACGCGACCTACTGAGGGCTCACGCGCCCGACGGGCTCGCGCCGGACGACCGCGCGCGGTAGGCCGCCACCACCAGCAGCGCGAGCAGCACCGGCGTCAGGAACATGCTCCACAGCCCCTCGAAGCCAGGCATCGGTCGCACGAGGCGCGCCTGCACCACGAGCCCGCCCAGGGTGGCGGCGACGCCGAGGGCCGCCCACCCGAGCGTCGCGCGGCGCGCCCACGGCGCGTCCTTCGACCAGGCCCACGCGAGCGCCACCGCCGCGACGGCGATCGCGATGTCCGCCGCGCCGAAGGGCTTCCCGTAGCGCTCGGGCAGCCAGCCGCCGCGCACCGCGAGCACCCGCGCGCCGCCGCCGAGGCGCATCGCCTGGAGGCCCACGATGCCCGCCATCGAGGCGCCCTCCCACGCCCGTCGCAGCGGGGCCACGCCCAGCCACAGGGCCCCGAGGGCCGCCGCGAGCGCGGGGGCGACGGCGACGTGGTGCGCGCCGGTCGAGGCCGCGCTCACCCCGACGGCGAGCCACGCCAGGAGCAGCACGGCGGTGGCCGCGGGGATGGCCGCGCCCTTCGCGCCGCGAGCGATGGTGGGGACCACCAGGAGGCCGAGGGTCACGCAGGTGCCCATCACGGCGGCGAAGAGGATTCGGGCGAGGTCGATCACGGCGGGCAGACATAGAGGCCGTCGGCGCGCGCTGCAACGGCCCTTCGATCGGCGCCGCCTTTGGGGTGTAGTGTCCGCGCCATGTTGGAGAGCACGTTCACGCTGAAGGCGACCGACGGGACCGAGGTGTTCGTCTACGAGTGGCTGCCCGAGGGGGAGCCGCGGGGCGTGGTGCAGGTGGCCCACGGGCTCGCCGAGCACGCCGGGCGCTACCGCCGCCTCGCCGAGGCCTGCACCGCGCGCGGGCTCGCGGTGTACGCCGACGACCACCGGGGCCACGGGCGCACGGCGAAGGAGGGCCCGCTCGGGTACTTCGCCGCGGAGCAGGGGTGGCGCGCGGTGCTCGACGACCTCTATCGCCTCGGCGACCACATCACGGGCAAGCACCCGGGCGTGCCGCGGGTGTTCTTCGGGCACAGCATGGGGTCGTTCCTCACGCAGCAGGTGCTGTTCGAGCGAGGGGGACAGCTCGCGGGCGCGGTGCTCTCCGGCTGCGCGAGCGGCGGCAGCAACCCGCTGGCGCCCGTCGGTCGCCTCGTGGCCCGCGTCGAGCGGGCGCGGGTCGGCGCGACGAAGCCCTCCAGCCTGCTCACCAAGATGAGCTTCGGCGACTACAACCGCGCGTTCGCGCCCAACCGCACGGAGTTCGACTGGCTCTCGCGCGACCCGGCCGAGGTGGACCGGTACGTCGCCGACGACCGCTGCGGCTTCGAGGCGACGACGCAGCTCTGGGTCGACCTCCTCGACGCGCTGCCCGGCCTCGGCGCCGCGTCCAACCTCGCCCGGCTCCCGAAGGACCTCCCGCTCTACCTCACGGTCGGGGAGCGCGACCCGCTGCACCGCGGCCTCAAGGACTTCCATCCCCTGGTGGCCGCGTACGAGCGCGCGGGGATGCGCAACGTGACCGTGCGGGTGTGGCCCGACGCGCGCCACGAGATCTTGAACGAGACCAACCGCGACGAGGTCA
>CAIOSS010001054.1 GCA_903860995.1 uncultured delta proteobacterium
AATCCCAGCTCCTCCTTGCGACCCTTGCGACCCTTGCGGTTCTTCTCCCCGAAGCAGCCGCAGCGGCGCCCCGACGAGCGCCCGTCGACCCGGCGGGCGGGTCGCGCTACGGGTGGCGCCGATCGGAGCGCAGACGGATGAAGAAGGTGTCGATCGCCCGCGCAGGGGCCTACGATCAGCTGCGCATCGTGGAGGCCGCGGCCCTGGTGCCGGGCGCCGGGGAGGTGCGCGTCGACGTCGCCTTCGCGGGCGTCAACTACGCCGACTGCGTGGTGCGCATGGGGCTCTACGAGTCGGCGAAGAAGTACGTGGGGTGGCCCATCACCCCGGGCTTCGAGGTGGCCGGGACCGTGGGCGCCGTGGGCCCCGGCGTCGACCCGACGCTCCTGGGCGCGGAGGTCTTCGCGGTGACGCGCTTCGGCGGGTACGCCTCGCAGGTGGTGGTGCCCCGGGGGCAGGTGTTCGCGCGCCCGGCGCGGCTCTCGCTGGCCGAGGCGGCGGCGTTCCCGGCGGTGCACATGACGGCCCACGTCGCGCTCTTCGAGCTGGCGCACCCGCGGCCGGGCGAGCGCGTGCTGGTGCACTCCGCGGCGGGGGGCGTGGGCAGCGCGCTGGTGCAGCTGGCGAGGTCCGCGGGCTGCCACGTGACGGCGGTGGTGGGCGCCTCGGCGAAGGTCGCGGCGGCCCGGGCCCTCGGCGCCGACGAGGTGATCGACCGCGCGACGGAGGACCTCTGGCGCCGCGCGGAGGCGATCTCCCCGCGGGGCTTCGACGTGGTGCTCGACGCCAACGGGGTGTCGACGCTCGACGGCAGCTACCGGCACACGGCGCCGATGGGGCGGCTGGTGGTCTACGGGTTCCACTCGATGATGCCGCGGCGGGGCGGGCGACCCGACTGGGGGAAGCTCGCCCTCGACTGGCTGCGCACGCCGCGCTTCAACCCGCTGTCGCTCACCACCACCAGCCGCAGCGTGCTGGCCTTCAACCTGAGCTTCCTCTTCGACCGCACCGACCTGATGGAGTCGGGCATGGCCCGGCTGCTGGCGGCCCTGGAGGGCGGCGCCCTGCGCGCGCCGACGATCACCGTGTACCCCTTCGAGCGGGTGGCCGAGGCGCACGCCGCGCTGGAGTCGGGGCGCACCGTGGGCAAGCTGGTGTTGGCGATGTGACGGCGGCGGCCAGGCTGCGGAGCGCCGCCCGCGCGCAGAACTTCGGGTCGACGCGCGGAGGGCTCTTCCATCCGACCCCGCTGGGCGTGATAGGGTCGCCGCGCGATCATGGACACTGACTGGCGACTGACGAGGGGCGGCGAGCTGCTGGCCATCCTGCGGCCCGACGGGCAGCAACTGATGACCGATCAACAGGCCGTCGAGGGGCGCTACGAGACCACCCCCGCGTTCGAGCCGGTGCGGCATCTCTTCGAGCGCGAGACGGCCTTGCTGGACGTCGACAGCGAGCAGGAGAACGCCGAGTGGGCGGACATCTGGGAGGAGCTCAGCGCCCCCGGCCTGTTCGTCGAGTCGCCCGATGGCCGCAAGCGCATCGACATCCTCTGGATCCATTTCAAGAACAACCGCGCGTGGTGGTTCCCGCTCTACCGCAGCCCGAAGACCCTCATCCGCGAAGGCTGACACCCGCCAACCCCAGGGCATAGGCGTTAACCGTCGATCGCCGGCCGTGCCTGCGGGTTGAAACTTGCGGCAGCGATGGATTCGTTGGTGAACTCCACGCAAGTCCGCGGCGGACTTCCATCGAACCCCCGGCCAGCGGGACTATCGTTGCCGCAAGTTTCAACCTGCAGGCACGGTCGGCGATCAACGGTTAACGCCTATGGGGCGACAGCCCGGGGCAGGCCCCCAACCATCCGGAGCCCGACGTCCGGAGCCCGACGTCCGGAGCCCGACGTCCGGAGCCCCGGGGCTGTCGCTCCGGGCTGGGCGCGCTGGGAGGGCGTGGGCGGGTGCTCCCCTCGATCGGCGAGGCCGGGGACTGCAGGCCTGGGCGGGTGCTCCCCTCGATCGGCGAGGCCGGGGACTGCAGGCCTGGGCGGGTGCCCTGCTCAACCCTTCAAGTCCCCTGTGGAAAGGTACTAGGTCGGGTCGGTCTTCCCGATCACCTGCGCGGTCTCGCGTATCTCCGCCGCCAGGCGCTCCTCCTCGAACGCGGCCTGGCGTGCTTGCTCAGCCTGGTTGCGCCCCGTCTCCGCCACCCGGCGGGCTGCCTCGGCCACCTCGCGTTTCCGCTCGCTCGTGGCGCGGGCCTCGTCGGCCGCCGCCCGCGCCTCCTCCGCGGCGATGCGCGCTGCCTCGGCGGCCTGGCGCAGGAGCTCGCGCGTCGCTGGGAGCTCCTCGCTGATGCTGCGCGCGTCCTCGTCCACCGTCATGTCCATCTCGCGCCTCCCGAGACGAGTGAGCAGCACCCGCGCCGGGGAAGGAGACCCGCAGTGACTACAGGCGGATCTGGATCCACGTGAAGATCACCGCGCCGAGGCCCTCCGAGCCGGGCACGAAGGTGCTCTCGATGGAGATGCGCGCGAGGCCGATCGACAGTAGTGGCAGCACGATGGGCATCGGGACGTAGTTCCAGTCCCAGCGCCCCATCAGGAAGAGCATGTACCCGGCGCCGACGGTGAGGTCGGGGTCGTCGCCGAGGAGGCGCCAGTTCCAGATGTGGATATACCCGATGTTGTATTGCAGCCGCGCCGCGGAGTCCTCGAAGACGATGCCGAACACCTCGCGACGATTGCCCCGCTCGTCGAGGAGAGCGCGCCCGAGGCCCATCCCGCGCGGCCACTCGGTGTAACGCGCGATCTTCTCGGGCGGGTACACCGAGCGCAGGTGGTGGGTGTTGATCGGGGTCAGCACCGTCGTCTCGCCGAGCCGCAGGGTTTCAGCCCAGTTGTGCAGCACCCCGCCGCGCGGGGCCTTGGTCGGCGGATGCTCGACCTCTCCGCGCACGCGCACGGTCGCCTCGGGTCCGAGTCGCGGGGCCCCAGCCCGGAAGGAGCTGCACGCGACGACGACGAAGCCCACGAGCGCGATCACGTGGAGGGTTCGCACAAATGTTCGACTCCGGCGCTCCGGTGCGCTCATGCGACCCCCCAGCGCGCAATTCATATGCCGGATTTCGGGTGTCATGGTCGGCGTCGAGGCCTTGCCTCATCGCCCCGGCGCGGCCGAGCGCGGAGCGCATCCGCTGCGCGAGGGTGCACCCTCTGCGCCGCTGGCGCCGAACGCCTGGACGGTGACCCTTCAGGGCCCGAGCGCGCGGGAGGGGGCCACCGGGGCGCTACGCCTCTGGGCGTACCGGGCCGCCTGCGAGACGCGCCAGACCGCGAGCGAGAGCGGCTTCACGAGCTTCGTGATGTCCTCGAGGTCGTCCGGGGTGATCACCGCGCCGGGAGACGGGACCACCCGCACCACGCCGACGCGCTCGCCGTGGACGGCGAGCGTGAACCACAGCGTCGCCGGCTCGCCGAAGGCGCCGTCCACCAGGCGGGCCTCGCCCTTCAGGTCGGGCGGCCCGGAGCCGGGCGGGGGCTCCGGCGAGAACACCGGGGCACCGCCCGCGACGCGGAAGATCTCGACCCGACTCCCCGGCCAGCCGTGCGCGAAGGCGCCCCTCACGGCCCACAGGACCTCCGGCTCCGTGCGAGCGTCTTCGAGGGCGACCGCGCCGAGGGCGACCGCCGCGTCGCGATCGCCGAAGCCCGGGAAGAGCACGTACCCGACCACGCGGGCCAGCACGGCGTGACCATAGATCACCAGGGCGACCGTGACGCCCACCCCCGCGAGCGCGGCGACGAGGGTCTGGCCCCGGTGGTGCTGCCAGCCGTCCAGGCCGTTTTTGCCCAGCACCAGCGCGATGGACACCGCCGCCATGACCAGGAGCGACCTGCTGAAGAACCTCGGCAAGACGCGCCCGAGGCTCCAGCGCCGGTACTTGAGCACGGCGACCGCGAGGGCCACGACGGTGCAGCACTGGAGGGCCGGGTAGACGAGGTGGGCGAGCATCTCGCCGACGAGGCCGCCGACGAGCAGCCGTATCGCGAAGGCCGCGATGCTCGCCGAGACGCCCCACACGAACCACTCCATCTGCTGGCGGTGGGCGGCGTCCTGTTCGAGGTAGCGCGCCCCCATCGCCGCGATGCCCAGCGCGACGAAACCGAGGTGGATCGCCGCGCTCCGGGAGGGGTGCTCGCGCAGGCCGTCCCAGCCGGGGATGCCCACCGGGTGGAGGAGCAGCCAGGCGGTGGCGATCCACACCCCGAAGAGGACCCGCCGCCAGGGCTCGACGGGCCGGTCGCGCGGCAGCGTGAGCATGGCGTATGCGAGGGCCGCGAGCGCGAGGAGGCGGTTGAGGTCGAACACCCACTGCCCGCGCGAGGGCAGGTGCGGGAGGAGCGTCCCGACGTCGACCCCATACGCGAGCACTCCCCCCGCGAGCATGGTCGGGAAGGCCTCGCGGCGGCCGTACCAGGCGAGCATCCCCGCCGACGCGGTGAAGGCCATGAGCTTCAGCGCGAGCCCCAGCAGGATCAACCCGAGCACGACGGACTCGGCCGTCCCCTTGCCGAGCCCGTCGCGGGTGAGCTCCGCGAAGACGAGCGTCCGCCCGTTGCCCTTGCCGAACTCCTGGAAGGCCGACCAGGCGATCACCGGCCCGACCACCGCGAGCGCGGCGCAGAGCGCGAGCCAGGCGCGGGCCAGCTGTAGCTTCACGGCGCACCCCCCGCGACCGCGGACATCAGCGCCCCGGCGACCGCGAGCCCGACCAGCAGCACCCCGAGGGAGCGCGCGAAGGCCCGACGCAGCCGGGCGTCGCGCTGGCGCAGCAGCCCCTCTTCCAGCGGCACCCGCTTGGGGTACTTCCCCTCGGCGATGACGCGCTCGATCTGCGCGCGGCTCGTGCCCAGGCGCCTCAGGCCCTCCTCGTCGACGACGCCGCGAAGGGCCGCGATGGTCGCGTTGTAGCCCAGGGCGACGAGCTCGTTCTGCGCCTCGAAGTCGGTGATCCCGTAGGCCCCGATCTCGGGCCTGATCTCGAGGTCCCCCTCGTCGCGGCGGCGCACCTTGTCGGCGAGGTCCATGGTGCTCATCACCACCGTGAGCAGGTTGGGCACCGCGACGGGCTCGAGCAGCGGGTGCACGTGGGAGAGGATCACGGCGCTGTTGACGGGCAGGTCGAGCACCGTCGGGTCGAGCAGCTGCTCCTGCCGCGCGCCCACGTCGACGACGATGATCGGCCCGCGGGTGACGCTGCGCATCGGCTCGATCGGGATGTTGTCCACCACGCCCCCGTCGACCAGGATCTTGCCCCGCATCACCATCGGCGGCAGCACGCCCGGCAGCGCCGTGGTGGCGCAGAGGGCCTTCCAGAGCCGCCCCCGGTCGTGGACCTCCTTCTTCCGCGTGCTGATGTCGCACGACACGCAGAAGAACGGGATCCAGAGGTCTTCGATCAGCCGGTTCTTCCCCAGGAACTTCGCCGGCGCCTCCACGCTGCCCTTGCGCATGAGCGAGTGGAAGGGGAGCGAGTACGCGCGAAACGGCGCCATCTTCACGAAGGCCTCCCGGACCATCTCCCGGGACTTCGCGTGGGGCTGCCCGTACGCCGTGAGCGCCGCGATGCCGCCGCCCGCGCTGGTTCCGCCGACCGCGTCGATGTGGACGCCGCAGTCCTGCAGGGCCTCCACGGCGCCGAGGTGCGCCTGGCCGCGCGCCCCGCCGCCGCCGAGCACGAGGCCCACCGCGGCGCCCGTCAGGTGCCGCGCGAGGCGCTCGTAGTCCTCGGGTCGCCCGTGGCGGACGTGGTGCACCCGCGCGATGCCCGGCCGCCGGTCGAGCCACTCGTCGGTGCCGGTCGGGTCGTCCTTCGCCGGGTTCGGGTGGATCAGCACGAGGCGGTAGTCGCGCTGCTCCACCGAGGCCCCGGACAGCAGCTCCTCCTCGGCCGCGGTGGTGGCCCGCGGCGAGTCCGTCCCGCTCACGAAGAGCACCGACTCGGACTGCCGCACGCAGCGCTTCGTCCACTCCGACCACTCCGGGTCGGCCTGGAACAGCACGATGTCGTAGCCCTCGGCCAGGCGGTTGATCCACCGCGCCAGCTTCCGGTCGTCCTGGTCCCACACCTTGACGCTCTCGTTGGCGGCGCCCTCGCCGAGCGCTGCCTCGAAGGCCGCCCGGTCGACGATCTTCACCGTCACCGCCTCGCCCGCCCGGGCCGCCGCGAGGCGGATCTCGCGCCCGCCCCGGCCGCGGAGTCAACCGCGAAGCGCGCCCTTCCCCGTATACGGCCTCACGCGAGGTCGAAGACCAGCACCTCGGCGTCGTCGACGCCCTCCACGTTCACGGCCCCTTCGTCGGAGAGGGCCGCCGCGTCGCCGGCGCCGAGCTCCTGGCCGTTGACCCGCACCCGGCCGCGCGCGACGTGCACCCACGCGTGCCGACCCGGCGCCACGGCGTGGCTCGCCTGCGCACCGCCCGCGAAGAGGCCCGCGTATAGCCGCGCGTCGGTGTGGATGGTGACGCTCCCGTCGCGGCCGTCGGGCGAGGCCACGAGGCGCAGGCGGCCGAGCTTGTCCTCCCGCGCGAAGGTCTTCTGCTCGTAGCCCGGCTCGATGCCGCGGCGCGTCGGCTGGATCCAGATCTGGAGGAAGTGCACCAGCTCCGTCGACGAGGCGTTGAACTCGCTGTGCGACACGCCCGAGCCCGCGCTCATCCGCTGCACGTCGCCCGGCCGGATCACCGACCCGGTGCCCATGGAGTCCCGATGCTGGAGACCGCCCTCCAGCACATACGAGATGATCTCCATGTCCTGGTGGCGGTGGGTGCCGAAGCCGCGCGTGGGCTGCACGCGGTCCTCGTTGATCACCCGCAGCGAGCGGAAGCCCATGTGCGCGGGGTCGTGGTAGCCCGCGAAGGAGAAGGTGTGGAAGCTGTCGAGCCAGCCGTGCTCGGCGTGGCCGCGCTCGTGGGTGCGTCGGATCGTCATCATGGGGGCCTCCTGGGTGGGTCGTGCGGGGGTGGCGCGGCGGTCCTCGCCCCGCTCCCCGGGGGTCGGGCGCAGGCAGCCCGGCGCCAGGGCCGAGAGCGCGACGCCGCCGGCCAGCCGGAGGGCGTCGCGTCGGGGGAGGGTACGTGGGCTCATCGTGTCACCGTGTTGCACCTTTCGAGGGGCATCATGGCCCCGGGCATCCCATCGTGGGAATCGGCCAAATGGTGATCTCATCCATCTCCCCGAGCGATGGATCACCCGGCTGCCTTCTTCGCCCCGCGGGGGGCCGGGGCGCTGTCGCGGGCGCGGCCGTGATGTCGAGGGGGTGGAGAGGTCGCCAGGAATGCGGGGTCCCCGGGGAGGGCGTGCTAGCGCGCGGCTGGCCCTGCGATGCGACGCCCCACGCCAGCCCGAGGGTCCGTGTTCGCCGCGCTGGCGGCGG
>CAIOSS010001055.1 GCA_903860995.1 uncultured delta proteobacterium
AGTGCGGCGTGAGGGCGTGCTTCGCCTGCAAGAGCTCTTGCAGGCGCGTCTTGTCGTCGAGGTCGGGCGTCGCACGGGTGAGCGCGACGTCGATCTCGGGCGTGAGCAGCCGGTCGACCACCCCGCGGGCCGCCTCGAGACCGCCGTCCAGGTAGACCGCGGCGAGCGTCGCCTCGAGCGCGTCGGCGAGCAGCGAGGGCTTGGTACGCCCGCCGGTGCGCGCCTCCCCGCGGCCCAGCCGGAGCGTGTCTCCGAGGCCCAGCGCCGTGCCGAGCCTCGCGAGGGTGGTCTCGTTCACCACCGCGGCGCGCAGCCGGGTGAGCTCGCCCTCCCGGGCCTCCGGCAGCCGCCGCCAGAGCAACTCGCTCACGCACAACGACAGCACGGCGTCGCCCAGGAACTCCATCCGCTCGTTGTCCGCTGCGCGATGTCCCCGCCGGGCCGCGCGGCCCTCGTGCGCCGCCGAGCGGTGGGTCATCGCAGTCTCCAGCAACGTCGGGTCGCGGAGGGTGACGCCGAGCGCTGCCTGCAAGGCGATGAGGAGGTCCTTGTCCACGCGCCTCGGCATCTACCACCGCAGGGGGCCATGGTTCCAGTGCGGCCTTCCGAGGCGCTCGCACCCTCCACCCGGGGTGCTAGCCATCGCGGGCGATGTTGCCGCTCCTGAGTACGCTCGCCCTGATCGTCCTCTCCGTGGGTGATCGTCGGGTCGCGCGACCGCCTCGCCCCGGACGAGGTGTTTCCCGCCGCGGTGGGGGTGGGTCTCCCGGACGGGATCACCGGACCGGGACCCGACCTAGCGCGGCACCGCCAGCACGTAGACGACGAAGACCGAGTTGGGCGGAGCGTCGGCGCGGTCGCCCTGCGCGACCCCGACGCCGATGAAGCGCGACGCCTCGTCGAGCAGGGGCTCAAGGCGCTCAGCGCCGTCGATGCGTGGCCCGAAGGCCGCCGCCACGCTGATGCGCCGGTAGAGCAAGCCTTCGCGCTGCATCCGTGCGCTCGCGTCCTGCAGGGCCTGCTGCTGCGTGCTCGCCGGGTCGCGGAAGAATCCCGCCGACGCCTCGCGGGCGGCCGTGGCGAGGCTCGGCCGCTCCTCCAGCGGGATCAATCCGCGGCCCCGCCGCGCGAGGTTGATGGCCCGTAGCAGCGACTGCGCAGCGCCCGACGGGTCGATCGCCGTCGCGACGGCGACGAAGTCTTGCGTCACGAGCAGGCCGTTGCCCGAGGGGTCGCGCGCCACCCCGACGCCCACGTGGGTGACGTCGGGATTGAGGATGTTGGCGCGGTGCCCCGGGCTGGCCATCAGGCCGTCGAAGATCTCCTGCGGGCCGTACCCGCGGGCCACGTTCTCGAGCGTGAGCCCGCTGCGCAGCCCTGCCCGCTGCAGCCGATCGGTGGTCGTGCCCTGCGTCGGGGAGTTGTGCGCGACGAAGCGGTGCTCGGCCATGTCCTGGCAGTGCGCCCGCGCGGCCTCGGTGAGCGCGGGGAGCACGGCGAGCGGCGTGAGGTGCGCCCGGGCGCGGGCCTCGTTGGTCAGCCGGAAGAGCGCAGCCTCGACCTCCGCGGGGTCACCGACGTGCTCGGGCGCGCTGTCCTCCGGCGCGGCGGGCGCGGGCGTGTCGACGTACACCGGGAAGTTCGCGAGGACGGTGTTGCCCTCCGGGCCCGTCGCCTCAAGCTCCACCTGCCACACGCCCGCGACGTCGAGCGGAACCACCACCAGGAACTCCGGCCCCTCTCCGAGCGGCTGATCCTCGACGCGACCGTCGGGGTGCGCCAGGGATAGCGTGGGCGCCCGCAGCCCGGCCTCGATGGCGCCCTCGAGCACCAGTCGTGCACCGCGCGACAGCTGCCGTGGCACGGCGCCCAGGCGCAGGCGCCGACGGGACAGCGCGATCACCATCCACCGCTCGGCGCCCCGCGACACCTCGGCGACGCCAACGTGGGAGGGATGATCCTGCGCGGCGATCTCGCGCAGC
>CAIOSS010001056.1 GCA_903860995.1 uncultured delta proteobacterium
CCCGGCAGCGCCACGGTCGTCCGCCGCGAGGACATCGTGCAGCTCGCCCCGCAGAGCGGCGGCGACGTCCTGCGCACGGTGCCCGGCCTCAACGTCATCGGCGAAGACCCGATGGGCCTGCGGCTCAACATCTCCATCCGCGGCCTCGACCCCAACCGCAGCCGCAAGGTGCTCGTCCTCGAGGACGGGATGCCCGTCTCGCTCAACCCCTACGGCTCCCCCGAGCTCTACTACACCCCGCCCATCGAGCGCATGGAGCGCGTCGAGGTGGTGCGCGGGAGCGGCCAGATTCTCTGGGGTCCGCAGACCATCGGCGGGGTGATCAACTACATTACGCGCGACGCGCCGCGCCGCCCCACGGTGGGCGTCGACCTCCGCTACGGCACCTACGGCTACCTCCTCGCGCAGGCCTTCGCGGGCGCCACGCACGGCCCCATCGGGTGGCGCCTCGACGTCATCCACCGCCGCTTCGAGGGGCCGCGCAACCTCGCCCTCAGCCTCATGGACGTCGCGGGCCGGCTGCGCCTCCAGATCTCCCCCCGCTCGATCCTGCAGCTCAAGATCAACTACTACGACGAGTCCTCGGCGGCGACCTACCTGGGCATCACCGGCCCGCAGTACGCCCTCGACCCGACCTTCAACCCCGCCAGCAACGACCACTTCCTCATCCGCCGCTACGCGTTCGCGCTCACGCACCAGTTCATCGCGTCGCGCGCGGTGCTGGTGCGCACCAACGTGTACGCCTACCAGACCAACCGCGCGTGGCGCCGGCAGGAGTACGACCGCGCGGACACCGGCGCGGAGTACGAGCGCGCGTGCGACCCGATGGGCCGCTGCGGCGCGCCCGGCGAGGCGGGCGTGGCGCCCACCAACGACGGCGGGAGCGTCTTCCTCCGGCGCACGGCGGCGACCAACAACCGCTCCTTCGACGTCTTCGGCATCGAGCCCCGGGTCACCTGGAACTGGTCCCGCGGGGTCGTCTCGGGCGAGCTCACGGCCCTCGCGCGCTTCCACTACGAGAGCGCCAATGACCAGCGCTTCATCTCGTCCTTCCCGACGGGGCGCGCGGGCACCTCCATCGCCGACGAGATCCGCAACGGCTACGCCCTGGCCGCGGCCGTGCAGCACCGCTTCGGCTTCGGAGAGCGCTTCTACGTCACCCCGGGCGTGCGCTTCGAGGGCTTCTGGAGCGACCGCCGGGTGACCCGCGCGCCCGTGGTCGACGCGATGGGCCAGACCACCATCCGCGACGTCGACATCTTCGGCAGCGCGTCCACCGCGGCGCTCATCCCGGGCCTCGGGCTGTCGTACAAGGTCAGCGCCCCGCTCACGCTCTTCACGGGCGTGCACCGCGGCTACGCGCCGCCCCGCACCCGCGACGCCGTCTCCCCCTCGGGCGCCAACCTCCAGCTCGACCCCGAGCTCTCCTGGAACACCGAGCTCGGCTTCCGCGCCCGCTTCGGCCGCTGGCTCAACGCCGAGGTCGCGGCCTTCCACATCGAGTTCGAGAACCAGATCATCCCCCCGAGCGAGGCCGGCGGCGCCGTCTCCGCCGGGGGCTTCAACACCGGCCACAGCCGGCACATGGGCGTCGAGTCGAGCGTCACCCTCGACCTCATCCCCCTGCTCCAGCGCCCCACGTCGACCTTCTCCCTCCCGCTGACGATCAACTACACCTGGCTCCCGGTGGCGGCCTTCGTGGGTGGCCTCTTCGACGCCAACCGGGTGCCCTACGCGCCCGAGCACATCCTCTACGCGCAGCTCCGCTTCGTGCACCGCATCGGGCTCTCCGCGCAGGTGAGCGTCTCCTACGTGGCCAGCCAGTTCGCCGACCAGCAGAACACCGTCGCCCAGTCCGTCGACGGCCTCGTGGGGCGCCTCCCCGGCTACGTCACCGTCGACGCGCGCGTGGGCTACGCCGTGCGCTCCACCGGGGTCACCGTCTACCTCTCGGGCCGCAACCTCACCGACCAGATCTACATCGCCAACCGCGCCCCGCAGGGCATCCAGCCCGCCGGCTTCCGCCAGGTCTTCGCCGGCCTGGAATGGACCTGGCCGCGGTCATGATAGAAATGATTCTGGTATTCACAATTGAATGAAAGGCATGATAGGCAGTCGCCCATGAAAGCCCGACCCTCCCTTTCAGGCGTTCTTCTCCCTGTTTTTTCGCTCTCCCTGCTGCTCGCGGCGGGCTGCGATGACAGTGAGCCTGCCGTCGCCGACGCGGCCGTGGCCGACTCGGGCGCCCCCGTGGACTCGGGCTCCCCCGTGGACTCGGGCAGCGCTGACGGCGGCGTCCCGGCGGCGCCGCGGGTGGTCGCGGTGTCGGCCACCGGGCACGACCGCTTCTTCGGCGTGACCTACGACGCCGCGGGCAACTTCTACGCGGTCGGCGTGGTGTCCAGCAGCAACGTCGCGGCGACGGCCGACTTCGAGACGGTGGTGGCGAAGTTCAGCGCCGCGGGGGTGCTCGACACGGGCTTCGGCACCGGCGGCTACGCGCGGCACAACCTCGCGGTGGGCCTCGGCGGCGAGGTGGCGCGCGGCATCGTGGTGCAGCCCACGGGCAACATCGTTGTCGCGGCGACCATCGAGCACGCCGGCGCGACCGACCCGCGCGACCGCGACGTCGCCCTGGTGCGCTTCAACGCCAACGGCACCCGCGACACGGCCTTCGGCACCGACGGCGTGGTCACGCTCGACCTGAGCGCGGGCGAGGTGGTCGGCACCGGCTACGTCGCCGACGTGGCCTGGGACCTCAGCGCCTACAGCGACGGCCGGCTGGTGGTGACCGGCGCGCAGAAGCGCACGGGCGGCACCGACACGGACTTCGCGGTGGTGCGGCTGAGCGCCGACGGCGTGCGCGACGCGGCCTTCGGCACCAACGGCGTGGCCACGGTGGACATCAACAACCGCAGCGCCAACCCGCGCACGGCGACGCTGCTCGCCGATGGCGGCATCGTGATGTCGGGCTACATGGACGACGGCGGCGTGGTGAAGCCGGTGCTCTTCAAGCTCACCTCCGCGGGGGTGCTCGACCCGAGCTTCGGCACGGCGGGGGTCTTCGCGCCGACGGTGCTCGCGGCCGCGACCGAGGCCTACGGCGCGGTGCTCCAGGGGACGTCGTTCGTCACCGCGGGCTACGGCCGCAACAGCGCCAGCGAGAGCCTCGACTGGCTCTCGCTGCGGGTCTCCCCGACCGGCGCGCTCGACACCACCTGGGGCACGGCGGGCGTGGCGCGGCTCGACCTCGCGATGTTCAACGACAACGCGCGGGCCCTCGTGGCGCTGCCCGACAACCGCATGCTGCTGGTGGGCGGCGGCCGGCCGACGGCCAACAACGTCGACGGCATGCTCGCGATGCTCACCGCGACGGGCCAGGCCGACACCACCTTCGGGGCGCGGGGCATCCGCACCTACGACTTCGGCGGCGCGTCGGACTTCTTCTGGGGCGTCGCGCTCAACCCGGCGCGCACCCAGGCCGCCATCGTGGGCGCGCGCGCCGTCGCGACCCCCGCGGCCGACGCAGGCGTGAGCGCCGAGAACGACGACTCGGTGGTCTTCGTCCTGTCGCTCTGACCCCGCCCGCCGCCCTCGCGCTCAGCCCCGCAGCCGGCTCCACAGGAAGACGGCCGCGGCGCCCAGCAGCGCCGTCGACAGCCCCAGCACCACCAGCGCCTGCATCGTGCTCGGGCCCTTCTTTTTCGCGGGGCGGTCCCAGTCGTCGCGCACGGCGGCGTCGGGCACCGTGGCGTCGGCGCGCTCGCTCGGGGCCTCGCCCTGCTCGTCGAGCCCGTGGGTGAGCTTCTCGTCCGCGTCCGCCGCCGCCCCGGCCGTCTCCTCCGGGCGCGCGGGCCGGTGGTGCTCCCGCACCATGCGACCGAGCATCCGCTGCGCCGCCCCGCGGTTGAGCGGGACCAGCGCCGCCGCCAGCTCCGAGGCCAGCGCAGAGTGCGTGAGCACCGCCTCCGCGCGCAGCCGCGCGGTGAGATCCAGCACCGTCGGGGGCGCCGGCGAGAGCACGGTGTCCAGCAGCGCCGCGACCCCCTCCTGGGCCTCGCGGTCGTCCACGGCCGGGGAGCACAGCTCGTTGATGTGCACCGCGCCGTGCTCGTCGACCTCGATGCCGCCCGCGTCGAGCACCACCCGGCGGTCCTTCATCGACTCCACCGCCTGGAGCACGATGAACAGCGCGCTCTCGGGCGTCATCGGCGCGCCGCGATGGGACATCGCCGACACCAGATCGTCCATCGCCACGGCGTCGCTCATCGGTCCTCCGGCGTGGCGTCGTCGCGCACGACGACCCCGCGAGCGCGAAGGTAGTCCCGCGCCTGCCCGAGCGTGAAGTGACCGTCATGGAAGATCGTCGCCGCCAGCGCCGCGTCGGCCCCGCCGCCCCCCTCCGCGATGGGCAACACCCCCAGCGCGAGGTGCTCCAGCGACCCCACCCCGCCGCTCGCGATCACCGGGCACCCGACGGCCTCCACCACCGCCCGCACCAGCTCCAGGTCGTAGCCCAGCCCGGTGCCGTCGCGGTCCATGCTGGTCAGCAGGATCTCCCCCGCGCCGAGCCGGTCGACCTCGCGCACCCACGCCAGCGCGTCGAGCCCGGTGTCCACCCGGCCGCCGTGCGTGAACACCCCCCAGCCCGCGCCCGGGTCGTTCGGGTCGCGGCGCCGCGCGTCGATGGCCACCACCAGGGCCTGCCGCCCGTACGCGCCCGCCACCGCCTCGATGAGCCCGGGGTTGCTCACCGCCGAGCTGTTGACCGACACCTTGTCCGCCCCCGCCCGCAGGATGGCGTCGACGTCCTCGCGGGTGCGAACCCCGCCGCCCACCGTCAGCGGCACGAACACCTGGTCGGCCGTGCGCTCGACCACGTCCAGCAGGATGTCCCTCGCCTCGTGCGAGGCCGTGATGTCCAGGAAGGTGATCTCGTCGGCCCCGGCGCGGTCGTAGGCCCGGGCGCAGTCCACCGGGTCGCCCGCGTCGCGCAGCCCGACGAAGCGCACGCCCTTCACCACGCGGCCGTTCTTCACGTCGAGGCAGGGGATCAATCGCCGCGCGACCGTCATGTCAAGCACCGCTCCCGATCGCCAGGGCCTCGCGCGCCGTGAACGCGCCCTCGTAGAGCGCGCGGCCCACCACCACCGCGCCGATGACCTCCCGCGCCGCGAGGGCCCGCAGGTGATCGAGCGACCCGATGCCGCCGCTGGCGATCACCAGCGCGCCCGGCACCGCCCGCGCGAGGCGCTCGGTGGCCTCCACGTTGGGCCCCTCGCCGGTGCCGTCGCGGGCGATGTCGGTGTACAGCACCGCGCGCGCGCCCCTGGACACACAGTCCTTCGCGAGGGTGAGGGCGTCCACCGTGGTGGCCTCGGTCCATCCCTTCGTGGCCACCATGCCGTCGCGCGCGTCGACCGCCACGGTCACGTCCACCACGGCGCTGGCCTCGGTGACGAAGCCCGGGTCTTCCGCCGCGCGGGTGCCGATGATCACCCGCGACGCGCCCGCCTCGCGGTACGCGCGCACCTGCTCGATCGTCCGGATGCCGCCGCCCACCTGCACCCGCAGCGCCGCGCCGAAGCGCGAGAGCAGCGAGCCCACCAGCGCCGCCTGCGTGGCCCGGCCGTCGCGCGCGCCGTCGAGGTCGACGAGGTGCACCCAGGTCGCGCCGGCGTCGAGATAGCCCGCGACCACCGCCGCCGGGTCGTCGCCGTACACCGTGACCTTGTCGTAGTCGCCGCGGTGCAGTCGCACCACGCGTCCGCCGAGGAGGTCCATCGCGGGGATGACGATCACGGAAGCCCCCGCACGAAGGCCCGCAGCAGCCCGATGCCCGCCGCCTGCGACTTCTCCGGATGGAACTGCACCGCCCACAGCCTCCCCCGCGCCACCGCGCTCACGAAGCGCCCGCCGTGGTCGGTCTCCCCCGCCACGCACCCGAGCGACGGCTCCTCCGGGGCCACGAAATAGCTGTGCACGAAGTAGTACCAGTGCGCGCGGCCCAGCCACGCGGCCGCGCTGTCCTCCGTCGGGAGCACCTGGTTCCAGCCCATGTGGGGCACCTTGAGCCGGGCGCCCCTGGCGTCGGTCATCCCGTCGCGGAAGCGCCGCACCGAGCCACGGAACACCCCGAGCCCGTGCGCCCCGCCCGCCTCCTCGCTCGACTCGAAGAGCACCTGCAGCCCCAGGCAGATGCCCAGGTACGGCCGATCGTCCGCGAGGTGCGCGCCCACGGCCTTCGCCAGCGCCCCGCCGTGTCGGTGCAGCGCCGTCGCGCAGTCCCCGAAGGCCCCCTGGCCGGGCATCACCAGGGCCGCCGCCTCGCGCAGCGCGCCCGGGTCGCTGGCGCAGCGCACCCGCTCCGGGGCCATTCCCTCGGCGACCAGGGCCGCGCGCAGGGCGCGCTCCACCGAGCGGAGGTTGCCGAGGCCCACGTCCACCACCACGATCGGCGCCTGGTCGCTCACTCCGTGAGGGTCCCCTTGGTCGACGGGAGGAGCGTTCCCTCGACGCGCACCGCGTCGCGCAGCGCCCGCGCGAGCGCCTTGAAGGAGCACTCCACGATGTGGTGGAGGTTGTCGCCCTCGATGCGCCGCACGTGCAGGTTGCACATCGCCCCGCGCGCGAAGCCCTCGAAGAACACCCCCGCGAGCTCGACGTCGAAGCTGCCGAGCTTCGCCTTCGGGAGCCCGAGCCGGTCGACGTAGTAGGTGCGCCCGGAGAGGTCGAGCGCCACCTGGCAGAGGGCCTCGTCCATGGGGAGCGTCGCCTCGCCGTAGCGGCGGATGCCCTTCCGGTCGCCGAGCGCCTGCTCGACGGCGCGGCCCAGAACGATGGCGAGGTCTTCGGTGGTGTGGTGGCCGTCGATCTCCACGTCGCCGGTGGCGCGCACCGTGAGGTCGAGGCCCCCGTGGCGGGCGAGCTGGTCGACCATGTGGCTGAGAAAAGGGATCGGCGTCTGGACGTCGGCGACCCCCTGCCCGTCGAGGTCGAGGGTCACCGTGATGGACGTCTCCCGCGTGGTGCGGGTGACCGTGGCCGTGCGTGTCATGGCAGGCGCCGCGTACCATGGGCCCCGCGCGGCGGGCAAACAACGCCACGGGTATGCAGGGAGGGAGATGCGCCCCAAGGTCGTGCTACGCCTTCGGAAGTCCAATGGCTCCCATCCTCATCGCGGCGGCGCTCTCCCTCCTCGGCCTCCTCGCGCTCATCGCGCGGCTGCTCCTCGACCGCGGGGCGGTCCGCCGGCGCGTCGCCGACCGCGACATGGTGACGGCCCACTGGGAGTCGCTGGTGATGCAGCGCCGCGACCTGCGCCTCGCCGTCGACGCCCTCGGCGTGCCCACCCTGCACGGCCGCGCCGGGGCCATCCCGTACACCATCCAGGTGAGCGCGCCCGACGGGCCGTGGGGCGGGCGCCCGCTCGCGCACGCCTCCTCCCTCGCCGCCGCAGCCCGCATCAGCCTCGGGCGCAAGGGCGAGCGCGAGCTCCCGGTGCCGAGCCTGCCCGCGGCGCTCACCACCGGCGACGAGGAGTTCGACGCGGTCTTCGACCTGCGCTGCGACGACCCCGACGGGGCCCGCGCCCGCGTGGGGCGCGAGGTGCGCGCGGCGCTGCTGAGCATCCCCGGGGCCTTCGCCTGGGTCGACGCCGGCGGACTGCGGGTCGACCTCGGCGCCTCCGCCACCACCATCGACCACGCGCTCCTCGACTCCCTCCGCGACGTGCTGCAAGGCGTCGGGGCCGCCCCCCCGCCGGCCGTCGCCGCGGGTTAGGTCTCCCTCGTCGGCGCCCGTCGCGGCGGGTCGCGGGATGGTGTTAGGGTCCGCGCCCACCATGCGCCCGCTGCTCACCGCCCTCGCCCTGTCCGCGCTCGTCGGCTGCGCCGATGATGTGCCCTACAAGAACTGCTCGCGCATCGACATCTGCGGCGGCGGCAGCACCCCGCTGTGCCTCTCGACCACGGCGCCGTCGGGGCGCACCGCGCTCTTCTGCACGGCGCGCTGCACCACCCCCGCGGCCAGCGCCCCCACCTCCGAGTGCCCTGACAACAGCGCCTGCGTCGCCGTCAACGGCGGCGGGCCGTACTGCCTGCTGCGCTGCGCCGCGGACACCGACTGCCCGTTCACCAACGGCGCGTGCCTCGTCACGGCCGACTCCATGGGGACGCGGGTCTGCACCGTGCGGCCGTGATTGGGCGTTCCAACGGCGCGCGCAACGGTGCTAGGGTGACCGCCGAAAGACGGTGAGGCGTTGCCGCTGAGGTTCACAGCCAGCGTTCCGGGCGAGCTGCGGTTCCGCGACCTGGTCGGGTCGATGGTCCGCGCAGTTTGTCTCCGCGTCGAGCGAGACGCCGGCTGCGCGGGCCTGGAGTGGCGGCTGATGAGCGCCTACAACGAGGCCTTCAACAACATCGTCGAGCACGCCTACGCGGTCGACCCGGGCGAGGTCGAGGTGGTGCTGCTGGTGGATGATGAGGAGGTGGTCCTCCGCATGACCGACCAGGGCGCGGGCTTCGACTTCGAAGACGCCGGGGCCCGCGACGAGGCGCCCGCGCTCGAAACCCTCTCCGAAGGGGGCATGGGGCTCTTCATCATCCGCAGTGCCATGTCGTCCGTCACCTACGAGCGCCGCCAGGACAAGAACCTCCTCACCATGACCAAGACTCTCTCCGAATGCGCGGCGCCGACGTCCGCGTCCTCCCATGGGGATCCCCGATGCTGAAGCATGAACTCACCGAGCAGGCTGGCGTGGTCGTCCTGCGGGTGCAGGAAGAGAACCTCGACGCCCTCACCGTCCCGGAGGCGCGCCTCCTCGTCGAGCAGCTGGTCGAACGCGGCGGCATCAAGGTGGTGTTCGAGATGTCCGCGGTGAAGGTCATCGACAGCTCCGGGGTGGCCATCATCGTGTCGCTGTTCAAGCGGCTGCGCGCCCTCGGCGGCGCGGTGCGGGTGGCCGGCGTGGCCGGGCAGCCGAAGGACATCTTCGCGATGCTCCGGCTCGACCAGGCGCTGCCCATATTCCCCACGGCCGAAGAGGCGCTCAAGGGGTTCTGATCGCGCCGTGGCCAGCATCGTCACCCTCGGCCCCACCGACGTCGGCAAGGTGTACCGCCTCGACGCCGGGGAGTGCCTGCTCGGCCGGCGGCTCGACTGCCACATCTGCATCCCCGACCAGCGCATCTCGCGGCGGCACGCGCGCATCCGCCGCGAGGGCGACGGCTACGCGCTCGAAGACCTCGGGAGCTGCAACGGGTCCTTCGTCAACGGCCGGCGCATCCAGGGGAGCGCGCGGCTGCGGCACGGCGACGAGGTGGAGATCGGCGCGTCGCGCTTCCGCATCGACCTGAGCGACGACATGGTGGCGCAGGCCGAGAGCACCTCGGTGCGCATCACCCAGGACACCGCCGAGCACACCCTCAGCATGATCGAGGTGGCGCACCTCGGGCTGAGCCTCAAGCCCAGCCTGTCGCCCTCGGCCAGCAAGGGCGCCTCCGACCGGCCCATCGACGCCGCGCGGCTCGAACGCAAGCTCCAGGCGATGTACCGGATCTCGGAGACGGTCGCGAGCACGCTCGACGCCAACGCCCTGCTGGAGAAGGTCTGCGGAATACTGTTGGAGGTATTCCCGCAGGCGTCGGCGGTGGCGGCGGTGACCTTCGACCAGCGCTCGCGGCAGCTTCGCACGCAGGCTGCGCGGCGCCGCAAGGGCCGGGAGACGCCCGGCGGCGGCCAGACCATGGACATCTCGCAGCAGGTGGTCGACCGGGTGCTGCGCCAGGGGCACTCGGTGCTGCTGCGCGCGACCACCGACACGCCCATCAGCCCGATGGACACCCTGGTCATCAAGAACCCGCTGTTGATGCCCATGCCCGACGGCACGGTGCCGCCGGTGGAGGAGGGGGCCGTGGGGTGGCGCATGGGGGCGCCGCTGTCGTTCCGCGGCGAGCACCTGGGCATCCTGCACGTCGACGCGGAGACGGCCCTCGGGTACTTCACCCAGGACGACCTCGACCTGCTCCAGGGCCTCGCCAGCCAGTCGGGCATCGCGCTGCACCTCATCGGGCTGCACCACCGCCTGCTCGCCCGCGAGCGCCTCGACTACGACCTGCGGCTGGCCCGGCAGATCCAGCGCAACCTGCTGCCGCGCGAGCCGCCGAAGGTGTCGGGGCTCGACTTCGCGGTGCACTACGAGCCTGCGTTTCACGTCGGCGGCGACTTCTACGACTTCCTGTGGCTCGACCCCACGCGCCTCGCGATGGTGGTCGGCGACGTCTCGGGCAAGGCCATCTCCGGGGCCCTCTTCATGGCGCGCGTCACCAGCGAGATCCGCTTCGCGGCGCCGGTGGAGTCGCACCCGCGGCGGATCATCCAGCGGGTCAACCGCGCGCTCTCGGAGGTGGCCGAGGACGGGATGTTCGTCACGATGGTGTTCCTGTCGCTCGATTTGACGCAGCAGATCCTGCGCTTCTCGAACGCCGGTCACACCACGCCGTTGCTGCTGCGCGGGGGGCGGGTGACGCCGCTGGAGTACGCCGAGGCGCGCTGCCTGCCGGTGGGCGTCGAGGCCCGGGTGGAGGTGGCCGAGGCGCAGGTCAAGCTGCTGCCGGGCGACGTGCTGGTGCTCTACACCGACGGCATCATCGAGGCGCGCTCGATGGCGGGCGAGTTCTACGGGGTCGAGCGGCTGCACGCGGTGCTGGAGCGCACCGGCGGCTCGGCGCGGCAGGTGCTCGAGGCGGTGCTGGGCGACCTCGACAAGTTCGTGGAAGACGCGCCGCAGGCCGACGACCAGACCGTGGTGTGCGTGGCCGTGAGCGAGGCGTCGTCGAAGAGGTTCGAGAGCGTGCTGCCCGCGCGGGGGTGACCGCGGCGACGTGGGCGAGCGCGAACTCCCCGCGGCCGGCGATATGGTCGTCGCGCCTTCGCCCACGCGGGTGCTGTGCTGACGGGCTGACTCGCGCCGCCGGTCCGGGAGCACCCGTAAGGCCGGCAGCGATCGGTCTCGCCGGTAGGGGGAGCACCCGCGTCGGGTACGTGACCTCACCCCCAGCCCCCTCTCC
>CAIOSS010001057.1 GCA_903860995.1 uncultured delta proteobacterium
AGGCTGCGCACCGCGATGCGCCCGTCGTCGAGGGAGACGTGGATGGTGAGCTCGGGGTCGTTCCAGTCGAGGCGCGCGTGCGACGGGGCGCAGGGCGACGCGGGGCCGAGGGCGCCGACGGCGTGATCGAGGACCCGGCGGAGGCGCTGCGCAACGCGGGCGGGGATGTTCGCCCCGAGCTCGATGGTGGGTGCGCAGGCGGTGGTGGTGGGCACCGGCTGCGCATGGCCGACGCGGGCGAGCAGGAGGAGCGGGAGCGCGGCGGCGGTGGGGTGCAGTCGTAGCCGGCGCATCGGGTTCCTCATGGCATGCGTCGCCGCGACGGACGAGAACCTTCATCTCCCCTGTGACCATCGACCGAAGATGAGAGTCGTCATCGGCCCGTTGAAGGCACCAGGCCCGTGGAGGCGATGGGGGTGCAGGCCCCAGAGGGGGGAGGAGCGAGTGCGCCCGCTCGGCGGACTGCGCCACCGGGAGCGTGTGCCGCCGCGGGTCATGCCGCGCCGCCTGCCCGGGCGGGACGACCGCCGAGTGCCTGCGCGTCGACGTGGCCTTCGACACCTGCGGCGCCGACCTGCTGTGCACCTAAACCCCCTGGAGCTGCGCCCCGAGTGCGCCCGCAGCGTCGACTGCGCCGCGCCGACGGTGTGCATCAACGCCCGCTGCCGCTGACCGGACCCAAAAGCCCCCAAAACACCCGTCGGGCTTGCGCGAGCGCGGCGGCGGTGGTGATGGTCCGGGGGCACGCGATGTTGCCCTACGACCATCCCGAGATCGACGCTGCGGTGGAGCAGGCCTGCCGCGAGCTCGAGCTCGACCTCGTCCACGCAGGCTCGGTGCACGCATGGCTCACCGAGCCCGAGAGCGACTGGCCGACGTGCTGCGACCGGGGGTGCGAACCCTGCGTCGCCACCCTCGCGGACGCCGCGCGGCGGGCGAAGGGCATTCTTGAAGCGGTTCGCGGGAAGGCCGTTCCATCGACGGAGCGGTGAGGGGTATCGTCCCCGGAACCATGTCGACTCCCCTCTACAAGTGTGCCAACTGCGGCGCGATCATCCACCGGCTCAACATCCGTTGTGGGTACTGCAACCACTGGAACGTCGACCCGACGAACCCGCAGGATCCGCCCTCGGCCGCCACCCCCCCGGCGGCGCCTGCGCCCGCTCCTGCTCCCGTCGCAGCCCCGGTGCCCGCCCCGGTCGCCCCGATCGCCGCGGCCCCTGCGGCCGCAGCGGTGGCGGCGTCTCCCCTGCGCCGCCTCTTCGGATCGAAGCCCGCGATCGCAGCGCCCGCGCCGGCGCCGGCGATCGCAGCGCCCGCGATCGCCGAGCGTCGGCCCGTGGGGGTCGCGTCGGGCGGGAAGGCCCGTCCCTCGAAGGAGCCCGTCGCGCTGGCCTCGAAGAGCCGCGTGCTGAAGTCGGTGGTCGCCGAGGCCGACGCGGCCCCGGAGTGGGACCGTGGGCGCAAGCTCTTCAACAGCCGCTCGGCGCCGTCGAGCCACGAGGACCACGAGCTGCTCGCGCGCGTGCAGGCCGTGATGGCCGTCGCGTACTGGGTGGCCACCTCGGACGACGACGAGGAGATGGACGACGACGAGTACGACGCCATCGTGGACACCTTCGCCGAGCTGCTCGGCGAGGAGGTCGACGAGGAGGAGCTCGAGGCCACGATCGCGGCCTGGGACGAGGCCATCGAGGAGGACGAAGACGCCTTCGTCGCGGAGGCGGTCGAGGCGATCGGCGCGGGGCCGATGCGTCGCCAGGCGCTCGAGATCGCCGCCATCGTGGCGGCCGCCGACGACGACCTCTCGGACATCGAGGAGGAGACCCTCGCCGAGCTCGCCATCGCCCTCGGCTACGGCGATCGTGAGAGCGAGCGGATCATCAAGCGCGCGCTGTCCAACCTGGACGAGTGAGCGCTTGGCCTGGTGGGCGGCAGCGATGCCCCCCCCGATGCCATCGGCGACCGTGGGTGGTAGCCTCCCGCGGTCGCTTGTTCCCTGGAATGCTCGTTGGAGGCGCCTGATGTCCCTTCGCACGACCGTCGTCACTTCCCTCGCGCTC
Organism: uncultured delta proteobacterium; assembly: GCA_903860995.1. Taxonomy (GTDB): domain Bacteria; phylum Myxococcota_A; class Polyangia; order Polyangiales; genus SCUS01. Next base: position 2,064 of record CAIOSS010001057.1, read on the forward strand.
GGAACCCTCGTCGTCGGCGCGCCGGTGGGCGCACGAGATCCCGTCGCGCGGGTCCCGGTCGCCGCCCCGGCAGCGCGCGGCGCCCAGAGCACGGCCTGTCAGACCTGCATGCGCGAGCAGTGCGGGACGCCCGCATCGGCGTGCCGCACCACCTGCCAGACCACCCTCGCGCTGCGACCACCGATCGAGTTCGAGCGCTGCGAGAACACCTGCGTCCAGCGCTTCCGGGCCTGCATCGCGACCTGCCAGGCCTGCGGCGGGGCCTACATCGCCCCGGCCGGGGTCGAGCCCTTCCGGCCGGATCCCAATGCCCCCGCTCCCCCGCGCGTGGTCACCCTGCCCCGCCGCGGCCGCCGCTGACCCGGCGGCCCTTCCCCGAGCCCCCCCCTTCGGAAGCGCAGTGCGTCAGCGGTCGCCGGAGTTGCCATCCGGGCCGCGGCGTAGACCCGCGAGCTGACGCGCGACGATCTCCTCCACGCGCCGCTCGACGATCTCGTCGACCCTCTCGGCCACCAGCGACACGATCAGGTCGATCACGCGCCTCTCGTTGGAGAAGGCCGGACCGCCGCGATCACCGCCGCGGTCACGCCCCGGCCCGCGGTGCTCGTGGGGCGCGTCGCCCTCGCGGTGATGGTGGTGCCCGTCGCCGTGGTGGTGATGCGGAACACCCTCGTGGTGGTGATCGTGATGGTGCCCGGACTGGGCCTCGATCGACGTGTGCGGGTGGTGGGGGTCGTCGTGCGAGTGCTCGTGCCCGTCGTCGTGCGAGTGCTCGTGCCCGTGGTCGTGCGGGTGCTCGTGCCCGTGGTCGTGCGGGTGCTCGTGCCCGTGCTCGTGCGGGTGCTCGTGGCCGTGGTCGTGGTCGTGCCCGTGAGCGTGCGGGTGCTCCGGCCCAGGAGCGCGCGGCGTAGCGCCGGGGCCGCTCGGGCGTCGATAGAAGGGGTCTCCCGCGGGCGACGGCGAGCGCGGCGGACGATGGGCGATCGGGTGGTGGGCCATAGGGTCTTGGATGCTACCCGCAGGTCCGTCGCAGCGTCGAGGCGCGGCGGGCCCTCGGTCAGCAGCCGCGGTGCGTCGCCGACGCGCCGAAGATCTTCCCGGGGTTGAGCAGCCCGCGCGGGTCGAAGGCCGTCTTTACCCGTTGTTGTAACTCGATGAGCGCCGGGCCCTGCTCCCACGGCAGGTAAGGGGCCTTGAGCACCCCGATGCCGTGCTCGCCGGAGAGCGTTCCGCGCAGGTCGAGCGTCGCGCGAAAC
>CAIOSS010001058.1 GCA_903860995.1 uncultured delta proteobacterium
CCTTGCTGGGGCCCGCCCGGCGCGAACACCGCGGGGACCGTCCCCGCGGGTTGAGCCGCCATCGTCGCCAGCATCGTCACGGCCCGTTTGGTCCGCGCCGCCTGACCGAGATCCGCGTGTACCAACTCCGAACGCGCCCAGGTCTGATAGCTCTCCATCGATCAGGTAGAGCTCTCGCGGGAGCCTCGCGCCAGCGCACCTACACTTTTGGCCAATGCGTAGCCATTCATGGAGAGGGGCGCGCGGCAGCGGGGGTGAGGTCTGCGCGAGCTTCGACGCATGGCCCGCTGATCGGTCGTCGAGAGATCCTGGCGTGGCCTCGCTGGCCGCACTGGTCGAGGCGATGGGCGCCGAGGGCGGAGCCGCCTCGGCGATGAGCGAGCGCGCCAACCCGACCGTGCCGGGGTGGACGTGCACGGCGCAGTGTCGATCCGGCGCGGGACGGTCTATACGTCGGCGCGGCCCATGCGATTTTCGAAGGTATCGATCGGCAGCGTGTCGATGGTCGAGGCCCCGCAGCGGGTCTCGTCGGAGCAGATCGAGGCGCGGCTCGGACCGTTGTTTCAGCGCCTCTCGATGCCCGCGGGCGTCATCGCGGGGCTCTCGGGCATCCACGCCCGGCGCTTCTGGGACGAGGGCGTCACCCCCAGCGACGTGGCCGCGCAGGCGGGGGAGCTCGCCCTCCGCCAGGCGGGCGTCGCGGCCGCGCGCGTGGGCGTGGTCATCAACACCTCGGTGTGCCGCGACTACCTCGAGCCCTCGGTCGCGTGCGTCGTGCATCGCCGCCTCGGTCTCCCCGCCGAGTGCGTCAACTATGACCTCTCCAACGCCTGCCTCGGGTTCGTCACCGGCATGGACGTCGTCGCCTCCATGATCGAGCGCGGCGACGTGGAGTACGGCCTCGTGGTCGACGGCGAGGGCAGCCGCCACGCCGTCGGGGCGACCGTCGACCGGCTCAACGCGACGGGCGACGCGCGCGCCTTCGCCGACAACTTCGCCACGCTCACCCTCGGCTCGGGCGCGGCCGCGATGGTGCTCGGGCGCAGCGACCTCGTGGGCGCCGACGCGCACGTGTACTCCGGCAGCGTCGCGCTCGCGGCCACCGAGCACAGCCACCTGTGCCGCGGCAGCGTCGACGGGATGCTCACCGACGGCCCGAGGCTCCTCGTCGCCGGGGTCGCGCTGGCCGAGCGCACCTTCCGCAAGGCCTGCGCGGCCTTCGGCTGGACGTCGCAGTCGCTGAGCGAGGTGGTCACCCACCAGGTGAGCGCGCTGCACTCGACGCGCCTCGCCGCCGCCCTCGGCCTCGACCTCACCCGGATGCTCGGGCTCTACCCCGAGCACGGCAACGTGGGCCCGGCGTCGCTGCCGATGGTGCTCGCGCGCGCCGCCGAGCTCCGACGAATCCACCCCGGCGACACCGTGGCCCTCATGGGCATCGGCTCAGGGCTCAACTGCGCGATGGCGGAGATCATCTGGTGAGCGCCCGCCGACCGGAGGGCGTCTCGCGGCGGCTGTACCCCTGGGAGGGCAGGCGCCTCGACCGCGGCGCGGCGCGCATGCACTACCTCGACGAGGGCCCGCGCGAGGGCGAGCCCGTGGTGATGGTGCACGGCAACCCGACGTGGTCGTTCTACTTCCGCGAGGTGGTGCGCGCGCTCGCGGCCACCCACCGCTGCATCGCCCCCGACCACATCGGCTGCGGCCTCTCCGACAAGCCCGACGACGCGCACTACGACTACACCCTGGCCACCCGCGTCGACGACCTCACCGCCCTGCTCGCGCACCTCGAGCCGTCGCGGCGCGTCCACCTGGTGGTGCACGACTGGGGCGGGATGATCGGGTTCGCCTGGGCCGCCCGGCACCCCGAGCGCGTCGCGAGCCTCACCGTGCTCAACACGGCGGCCTTCCACCTCCCGGCGGGCAAGCGCTTTCCGGCGCCGCTCGCGCTGGCTCGCACGCCCGTCGGGGCGCTGCTCGTGCGCGGCGCCAACGCCTTCGCCTGGACGGCGTCGCGGGTCTGCGTGACGAAGCGCGCCCTCTCCCCCGAGGCGCGCGCGGGATACCTGGCCCCGTATCGCTCGTGGGCCGACCGCATCGCCACGCTGCGCTTCGTGCAAGACATTCCCCTGAGGCCCGCCGACCGCGCGTGGGCGGTGGTGGAGGAGACGGCGTCGGGCCTCGCGGCGCTGGCCGCGCGGCCGATGCTCATCGGCTGGGGCCTGCGCGATTTCGTCTTCGACCGGCACTTCCTCGCGGAGTGGGAGCGGCGCTTTCCGCAGGCCGAGGTGCTGCGCTACGCCGACGCGGGGCACTACGTGCTCGAAGACGAGCGCGACGCGCTGGTGCCACGCATCGCCGCGTTCGTGCGGTCGCACCCGGTGACGGCGTGAGCGAGGCGGGCGCCGTCGGCGGGTTCACCAACGTGGCCGAGTACCTCACGCTGCGGGCGCGCGAGCAGCCCGACGCCAACGCGGTGGTGCGACCGACGGCGCGCGTCGGCGGCCGGCGCCAGTACGAGCGCACCACCTTCGCGGAGCTCGAAGACACGACCCGATCGATCGCCGAGGGCCTCGGCCAGATCGGCGTCGGCCGCGGGACGCGCACCGTGGTGATGGTGCGGCCGAGCCCGACGTTCTTCGCGCTGACGTTCGCGCTGTTCAGGCTGGGCGCCGTGCCCGTGATGGTCGACCCGGGCATGGGCCTGCGGGGCCTCGCCGCGTGCCTCGGGCGGGCCCGCCCCGAGGCGTTCATCGGGGTGCCCGAGGCGCACGCGGCGCGGGCGGCGCTGGGGTGGGCGCGCGACACGGTGCGCACCCGCGTGATGGTGGGCGCGCGCGCCCTGGCGCTGGCCTTCGGCCGCGGGATGCACACCCTCGACGAGGTCACCCGCCGGGGGCGCGGCGCCCGCGCGGCCATCGCGCCGGTCGGCCGCGACGACCTCGCGGCGGGGCTCTTCACCAGCGGGTCGACCGGGCTCGCGAAGGGCGCCGTGTACCGCCACGGCAACTTCCTCGCGCAGGTCGAGTCGATTCGCGCGATGTACGGCATCGCGCCGGGCGAGGTCGACCTCCCGACCTTTCCGCTGTTCGCGCTCTTCGACCCGGCGCTCGGCATGACCACCGTGCTGCCCGACATGGACTTCGCGCGCCCGGCGAGGGTCGACGGCGCCCGCGTCGCCGAGGCCATCGCCGACTGGGGCGTCACCAACATGTTCGGCTCGCCGGCCGTGCTCGACGCCGTGGCCCGCTGGGGCGACGGCCGCGGCGTGCGGTTTCACACCCTGCGTCGCGTGCTGAGCGCCGGGGCGCCGGTGCACCCGCGCATCCTCGAGCGCTTCCGCCGGCTGCTCCCTGACGACGCGCGCATCCACACGCCCTACGGCGCCACCGAGGCGCTGCCCGTCGCGACCATCGACGACGCGACGATCCTCGGCGAGACCCGCCGGGCCACCGACGCGGGCGAGGGGGTGTGCGTCGGTCGCCCGGTGCCCGGGGCCGAGGTCGAGATCATCCGCCTCGACGACGCCCCCATCGCGCGCTGGAGCGACGCCCTGCGCCTGCCGCCCGGCGCGGTCGGCGAGATCACCGTGCGGGGCGAGCAGGTCACGCGCGACTACTTCGACGACGCCGCCAACACCGCAGCCCACAAGATCCTCCACGACGACGGCGGCGTGCGGCACCGGGTCGGCGACGTGGGCTACCTCGACCCCGACGGGCGGCTCTGGTTCTGCGGGCGCAAGTCGCACCGGGTCGAGTGGGAGGGGCGCACGCTCTTCACCGAGCAGGTCGAGGGGCCCTTCAACGCCCTCGCGGCGGTGCGCCGCAGCGCGCTGGTGAAGGGCGTGGGCGGTCGGCTCTTTCTGTTCGTCGAGCCGATCGACGCGCGGTCGGCGCGCCGCCCGGAGCGCCTCGCGTCCGAGCTCCGGGCCGTCGCCGCGGGCCTCGGGCTCACGCTCACCTTCGCGCTCCGGGCGAAGCTGCCGGTCGACGCGCGGCACAACGCGAAGATCCTGCGCGAGGTGCTCGCGCGCGAGGTCGCGCGGCGGGCCCCGGCGGGGGCGCTGCCGTGACCGTGCTGGTGACGGGCGCGACGGGCTTCGTGGGGCTCGCGTTGACCGAGGCCCTGGCGCGGCGCGGCGAGCACGTGCGCACGCTGAGCCGGGGCGACCACCCGGCGCTCGATCGCCTGGTGCGGGAGGGTCGGGTGACGCACACGCGGGGCGACCTGCGCGACCCGTCGGCGGTGCGGCGCGCGGCCGAGGGGGCGCGGGCCATCGCGCACGTCGGCGCGAAGACGGGGGTGGGGGGCGCCCGGGCGGAGTACTTCGGCGTCAACGTCGAGGGCACGCGCAACGTGCTCGACGCGGCGCGGGCGCTCGGCGTCGCGCGGGTGGTCTACACCAGCACGCCCAGCGTGGTGCACGGGGGCGTCGATGTGGAGGGCATCGACGAGCGCGCGCCGTACGCCGAGCGCTTCGCGACGGCCTACCCCGAGACCAAGGCGCTGGCCGAGCGGGCGGTGCTCGCCGCCCACGGCATGCGCCTGCCCGGCGGCGCGGTGCTCGCGACGTGCGCGCTGCGCCCGCACCTGGTGTGGGGGCCTGGCGACACCAACCTCGGGCCGCGCATCGTCGCGCGGGCGCGCCAGGGGCGGCTGGCGCTCGTCGACGGGGGCCGCAGCCTCGTCGACGCGACGTACATCGACTCGTGCGTGCACGCCCATCTGTGCGCGCTCGACCGCCTCGCGCCCGACGCGGCGTGCGGCGGCCGGGCGTACTTCATCGCCCAGGGCGAGCCGACGACCATCCGCGCGCTGGTGACCGGCATCGTGGCCGCGCACGGGCTGACGCCGCGCGTCCGCTCGTTGCCGCTGGGGCTGGCGAAGGCCCTCGGCGCGGCCTTCGAGCTGGTGTACGGGCTCGGTCGCATCGAGCGCGAGCCGCCGCTGACGCGCTTCGTGGCCGAGCAGCTGGGCACCGCGCACTGGTACGACCTGACGGCCGCGCGCCGCGACCTGGGCTACGCGGCGCCGGTGTCGACCGCCGAGGGGCTGCGCCGGCTGGCCGCGTCGGTCGTCGCCGACGGCGGGGCGTAGCGGCGCGGGCGCTCGCGGAGTGACGGGTCCGTGCGCGCG
>CAIOSS010001059.1 GCA_903860995.1 uncultured delta proteobacterium
CGCCCTCCAGCGCCGAGGCGTCGATGCCCTCGTCCGCGAGCCACCGCGCCGTTCCGACGCGCACCAGCGCCCCGCCCACGGTCGCACGGACCCCTCCCCCGGGCGTCGCCGCGAAGCCCACCGCGGTCGGCACCGGCGCGCCCCGCGCGACCGCGCCCGCCACGATGGCCCGCGCCAGGGGGTGCTCGCTGCCTGCCTCCGCGCCGGCCACCAGCGCCAGGAGCTCTGCCTCGCTGCGCCCAGCGAGCGCGAGCACGGTCACCAGGCGGGCTCGCCCCTCGGTGAGCGTCCCGGTCTTGTCGAAGAGCACGCGGTCGATGGTGGACGCGCGCTCGAGGGCGTCGCCGCCCTTCACCAGGAAGCCCAGCGTCGCGGCGCGCCCGGTGCCCACCGCGACCGCCGCGGGCGTGGCGAGACCGAGCGCGCAGGGGCACGCGATGACCAGCACCGCCACGAGGTGCCGCACCGCCACCGCCACGCCGTCGGGCCCGTGCGGCACGATCATCCACGCGACGAAGGTGAGCGCCGCGAGCGCGAGCACCGTGGGGACGAAGACCGCGCTCACCCGATCGGCGAGGCGCGCGATGGGGGCGCGGGTGCCTTGAGCGTCGGCGACCGCGTCGACGATGCGGGCGAGCGCCGAGTCCGCGCCGCGGCGGGTCACCTCGTAGACGAGGGTTCCGCCCGAGACGAGGGTTCCGCCCTGCACCGGGTCGCCCGGGCCGCGGTCGAGCGGGATGCTCTCGCCGGTGAGCGTCGACTCGTCGACGGCCGCGCGCCCGTCGCGCACGACGCCATCGGTCGCCACGCGCTGGCCGGGGCGCACCCGCACCCGGTCGCCCGGGAGCAACGACGCGACCGGGACCTCCAGCTCGCCGCCGCCCCGCAGCCGGGTCGCCGTGGGTGGGAGGAGCGCCACGAGGCCGCGCACGGCGTCCGTGAGCCGGCGTCGCGCGCGGTGCTCCAGCAGCTTGCCCAGCAGCAGGAAGGTGACGATCGCCGCCGAGGCCTCGAAGTACACCGGCACGTGGCCGTGCGGGCCGTGCGGGAGCACTGTGGGCACGAGGGTCACCACCGTCGACCACGACCACGACGCGAGGGCGCCGAGGGCGATGAGGACGTTCATGTCCGTGGTGCGGTGTCGGAGCGCGGCGGCCGCGAGCGCCAGGAAGCGGCGCCCGGGGCCGAAGACCACCGGGGTCGCGAGCGCCAGCTGGAGGTAGCGCCCCGCGGCGCCCCCGGTGCCGGGGATGGCGCCGTGGGACATCGCCACGACCAGCAGCGGGACGGTGAGCGCCGCGGCGAGGCTGAGGTCGCGCCGGAACCCGCGGGCCTCGATCTCGTCGGCGGCGTCGGTGGCCGCGAGGCGCGCCGCGGCGTCGGGCGGCGCGTCGAGGGTGGGGTCGGCTGGGGGCACCTCGTAGCCGGCGTCGCGGATGACCCCGGCGAGGGCGTCGGGGCCGGTGGCCTGGCCGTCATAGTCGATGGTCGCCGACTGGGTGACCAGGTCGACCCGCGCGTCGATCACGCCGGGGGACTTCGCCAGCACGCGCTCGATACGGCCGACGCAGGCCGCGCAGGTCATGCCGCGCACCGGCATCTGCACGCGAGCGCCGACGTCGGCACCAGCGCCGACGCCCGGAGGCGCTGTGGAGGCGGAGTGCATCGCGGTCAGCGTCGGCGGCGCGGC
>CAIOSS010001060.1 GCA_903860995.1 uncultured delta proteobacterium
CGCCGCGAGCTGCGCGCGCAGCGCCGGGGGCGCCGTGTCATCGAGGGTCAGCAACAGTGCTTCGAGCAGCGTCCGGACGCGCGCCGGGTCGCGGCCCGAGAGCGGCCCGGCCACCATCTGGAAGGCCCCGACCTCGCCGGCGCGGATGGCGCCTTCGAGGAGGTCCGCGGCTTCGTCGGGGCGGCCCAGGTTCACCAGGATCTGGGCCATCAATCCGTCGCGCGCCGCGCGGTAGGTGAACGCCTGCGCGGGCGACGGGACCGCCGCGAGGAGCGTCGCGACCGGCACGCCCTGCACCCCACAGCGCAGCGTGCGCTCGGCCTGCAGGAAGCCCACGAAGGAAGGCTCCAGGTGGCGCGCAATGACGGCGATCTCGGCCCCGAGGGCCTCGCCGTGGTCGGCCCCGCAGGAGTCGGGCGCGATGAAGCGCGGGCCGCACGGGATCACGTGTCGGATGGTTGGGAGGGCGTACGCTCGGTCCGAGCGGGCAAAGGTGCTCCGCTGGCCCTCGACCAGGACGGCCTGCCAGCCCGGATCGTCGCGCAGCCACTGGCAGAGCGATGCGTTGCGCTCCACGACGGCGAGGTCGAAGCGGTAGCGGTCGTTGGCGCGCCGCGCGGTGGCCGCGTCGGCGCTGAACTCGCGCCCTACCGCGTATTCGGTGTCGTCGAAGTGGACGGGCGTGCGGGAGTCCACGAAGGTGCGCACGCGGCCGTCGAGCCACCAGCCCAGCGGGCCCCCGTCCGTGTACCCCGAGAGCACCCGCGACCCCCGCGGAACCTGCCGCAGCAGCGACGCCGCGCCGGTCGGAAACTGCCCGACGCGCAGCCCCATGGTGCCGAAGGGCCCGATCTCGGGTTCGATCGCCGCGGTGGCGCGCGCCAGCACCAGCGCCACCGCGGCGAGGGCGAGGGCCGCCCACGCTCGCCGCCGGGTGGCCACCCTCGCCGCGAGGACCTCCATCGCCCAGGTCGCGAGGGGCGCCAGGAGGAGCGCGCCGACGGAGATGCCGCGCAGGGCGGACGCCATCACGCCGAGGCCCAGCAACGCCAGCAGCAGCTCAGCCCGGGGCGCCGCTCCGGCCACCAGCAGTCCCGCGCCTGCGATGAGCCAGAGCGCTGCGTACACGGGGTGCTGCACGAAGACCGTGGGGTCGAAGTACTGGAAGCTCACCGGCCGCATATCGAGGATGTGGCGCGTGGCGTCGCCCCCGAGGTGGTTGTCGACGTAGCCCAGCACCCCGAAGCCGTAGGCCCCGGTGAACATCGCCGCCGCGAGGCCCAGCGCGGTCAGCGCATCGTCGCGTCGGGTGCGCGCGTCGCCCGGCCGCCAGCACGCCACGAAGATCGCGGGGGCCAGGATCGCCGTCGGGTGCACCTGCATCCAGAACGTGGCGAGCACGACGAGACCGACCCGGGGCCGCCAGTCGGTCGCGGGGCCCAGCGTGCGGCAACCCATGACGAACACGGGGAGCAGGCAGAGGGCGAGGGACTCAGGGCGCTCGTGCACCCGGGGCAGCACGTCGACGAGCACCAGCGCCGACGTCAGGAGCCACGGAAGGTCCTGGTCGGTTCGTCGCGGGCGCCAGAGCGACCAGGACAACAACGCCGTGCAGGCGACGCCCAGGGTCAGCCCGAGCACCCCCAGAGCCGTCCATCCGCCCAGCCGATGGAGCAGCAGGACGCCCAGGTCCCAGAGCCACTCGGGCGCCGGCCGTGGGCGGGAGAGCTCGGCGAGGGCAGTGGGCTCGGGCACCACGCGGCTCCCCGCGCGCAACACCGCGCGCCCCAGCATCAGGTGCCAGAAGGAATCGTTCTCCGTGAGGGGCCGCCACGACACCCAGGCCGCCCAGACGGCGAGGGCGGAGGTTCCTGCCGCCCAGCGCACCCGCGGCGCGGCGAAGCGCGGGGGCGGGGCCGGAGGGGCGCTCGGGTCGGCGGGCTCGGACATCCGGCCAGATGAGCACGCATCCCGCAAAGTCGGTCAAGCGCTTCGGGGAGGGGGCGGCAACCTCTACCGCGCGCGCTCCGACAAGCCGGCGCCCCGCACCCAGAACCCCGTCACGGAGCACGCGATGAGCCGACAGCCCCCGAACGCCCAGCACCTGATCGACGCCCTGGGGGATCGCCCCGCCGCCCCCCTCCCGGAGGCCACCTTCTCCTTCCGCGCGCTCTCCGACGAGCGCTGGCAGGTGCTGCGCTTCGAGGGCCGCGAGGCGCTCTCCGAGGGCTTCGAGTACACCCTGGAGCTCGCGGCGACGGACACCGGGCTCTCCCCCGACGAGCTCCTCGACTGCGCGGCGGAGCTCACCATCGCCCGCGACGGGCACGCGCGGGTGGTGTCGGGCGTCGTCCGCGCGGCCACCGACCTCGGCGTGGCGCACGGCCACCGGATGGCGCGGGTGGTGCTGGCGCCCGAGCTGTGGTGCCTCTCCGAGCGCTACGACTCGCGGGTCTTCGTCGACCGCACGGCGGTGGAGCTCGCGCGGGAGGTGCTACGCTTGGCCGAGCTCTACGTCGGACGGCTCGACGTGCACGTCGCGCGCGCGCTGCCCACCCACGAATACCTGGTCCAGTATCGCGAGAGCGACCTCGACTTCGTGAAGCGCTGGCTGGAGCGCGAGGGGATCACCTTCTTCGTGCGCCACGACGCCGCGCGGGGCGAGGTGCTGGTGTTGAGCGACCACGCGGAGCCCTGGCCCGAGACCCCGACGCTGGACGGGGCGCCGGTGTCGCTGGTTGGCTACGAGGGGGCGACGCACCGGGCGGAGACCTTCCGCGCATGGCAGTGGGCGCGGCGGTCGACGATCACGAGCGCGCTGGTGGTCGACCACGACTGGACCCGGCCGAGCTACGACCCCAACGCGGCGGGGCGGGCGCGCAGCGGGCGGCGGGTGCGGCGGGAGTGCGGGACGGCGCTGGCCTTCGGGGCCTACGGCCAGCGGGGGGCGCACTCCTACGCGCAGGACGACGCGGCCTGCCAGGCGGCGCTGCGGATGGAGTCGGCGCAGTCGCGGGCGCGGGTGGCGACGGCGACGGGCAACGTGACGGGCCTCGCCGCGGGGCAGCGGCTGGCGGTGGAGGGCGTCGACGGCGACGAGGGCGCGGCGCTGGTGGTCGCGGTGGCGCACTCGGGCCACGCGCCGGAGGTGCTCACCGGGCGCGTCGAGGGGAGCGAGGGCGGTGCGCGGTACGAGAATACGGCGGTGTGTATTCCGCGGGCGCAGCGCTTCCGGCCGGAGCGGGTGACGGCGTGGCCGCGGGTGTCGGGGGTCGAGCTCGCGCGGGTGGAGGGGATGGAGCCGCACGCGCCGGCGACGGAGTTCCACGGGCGGGTGAAGGTGCGCTTTCGCTGGGACGAGCGGGGCGAGCGCCCAGCGGAGATGAGCTGTTTTGTCCCGGTGGTGCAGGGCTGGGCGGGGTCGCGCTACGGGTTCACGTTCATCCCGCGGGCGGGCATGGAGGTAGCGGTGGACTTCGTGGGCGGAGACCCCGACCGCCCGGTGGTGGTGGGCGCCATCTACACCGGCGAGAACCGCCACGCCGAGGAGCTGCCGCAGCGCCGGTCGCGCAGCGGGATCCGCACCGCGAGCCTCGACGACGTCACCCGCTACAACGAGCTGGTCTTCGACGACGAGACGCACCGGGAGGAGGTGTTCCTGAGGGCGCAGCGCAACTTGCGGGAGCAGGTGCTGGGCGACCACCTCGCGACCGTGGGCCACGACCGCGTGGAGACCATCGGCCGCGACCACCGGCTGCGCATCGGGCGCGACGAGGCGAGCGTCATCGAGGGGATGCGGGACACGGTGGTGCACCGCGACGAGACCCTGTTGGTGCACGGCAGCCGCGTGGCGACGGTGATCGAGCGGGACTCCCTCGGCGCCGAGCGGCGCTCGGTGACCGTGGGCGACGTGGAGGGGCAGACGCCCGCGAGCGGCTGCCAGACCGTCGACGTGGCGGTGGATCACACGCTGGCGGTGGGAGAGCGGCTCCAGACGAGCTGCCGGACGCGCGGCGACAGCACCGTGGGGGAGTGGCAGGCCACCGCGGAGGACATCGTGATCGAGGCCGGGAAGTCCATCCGGCTCAAGGTGGGACGGACCCACATCGAGATCACGGACGGCGGCGTGCGGGTCATTGGCGGGGACGTCGTGCACCTCGGGACAAGGCACGGCGCCATGGTGGAGGCGAAGGGCGAGGACGTGCGCATGCACAGCCACGCGGGGGCCAACATCAGGCTCCACGGGCTGCGCACGGACATCAACTCGTAGCGGAGAGGCTCAAGGGAGAAGACCGATGGACTTCATCAACGAGACCGGCTGGGACGCGAGACTCTTCACCGGCGCGATCGACGACGCGCAGATCGGCGGGTGGATGGTCGCCCGCGCCACCTTCGAGGTCGACCGGGAGCGAGGGCGGCTCATCCCGTCGGAGGTCCGATGGCCGGTGTTTCACGAGCAGGTCGCCACCCGGTATGGGACCTTCCCATCGGACAACTACCCGATACACAAGGGGTGCGATCTCGTCGTGCTGGGCCGCGCCCGCTGCCGGAGGCCCACGGCGCGCACCGGCGCCTCGTTCACGGTGGGAGGGTTCACTCGCAGCCTCGACGTGATCGGCGACCGCCGCTGGGTGCGGGGCGCGGACGGCGCGCTGGTGCCATCGGAGCCGGAGCCCTTCACCGAGATGGCGCTCGACTGGACCAACGCCTACGGCGGCAGCGCGGCGCGTGACGGCGAGCGCCTCGCCCACGCGATGAACCCGGTCGGCCGCGGAAGCTACCCCGACGCGGATCGAGCGGAGGGGCAGCGCCTGCCCAACCTCGAGGACCCCGCCGAGCCCATCCGCGCGTGGAGCGACGGGCCGACGCCCGCGGCATGGGGGCCGATCGCGCGCGCACAGCCCTGGCAGATGCACGAGGCCGTCCGGGCGCGGGGGTGGACGACGGTCGACGCGCCCGGTCGCGAGGACCTCCTGCGCCTCGCGAGATCGTGCACGCCCGCGTCGGCCGTCCCGAGGAACGTGGCCCCCGCGGTGCGTGGCGACGAGTCGGTGTGCGTGGCGCTAGGCGACGACCGCTGGGATTTCGAGCTCCCCGGGTGGAACCTCCGGGTGCGCGTCGCCGTCGGCGCCGAGCGCTTCGAGCGGCGCACCGAGGTGTCCGCGCTGTGGTTCCTCGCGGACACGCAACTTCTGGTGGTGAGCTTCCGATCAAGGTGGCGCTACCTGATGCGCCCCCGCGAGGTGCGGGCCGCGACGCTCTACGCCCTGGCGGCGTGAGCGCTCATCGGGTGGCCGCGGAGGCACCCGATGTCAGCGACGCCACGACCCCGCCCGCCCGCCACGATGACCCAGGTGATGCGACCGTCCTGCGAGGTGTACGGCGGGCCCGAGGTTCACACCTATCTCGGCCCGGGCATCAACAACTTCGGCAGCCCTTGCCTCATGAGCGCCGAACTCTCCCTCTGGTGGTCCGACGGCACCGCCTGGGACGCAGAGGCCGATACCTCGAAGAAGTCCGCCACAGTGTTCGCCGCAAACGACGCCCTCCTGAAGCAGGGGGCCAGCGCCAAGGGGCGTCAGCACCACCTCCTGGTGGCGGTCGGCCAGTCGCTCGTGCCGCCCGCCCCCGTCGCGGTGTGGGGACACACCGGGATGCACCTCCCGGGCGAGTGGGTCGATCCCGTCAGCCAGGACAAGGGCGAGTCCACCGCGATCTTCGGGCCCCGTCACGTCAAGGCCGACGTCGACGGCGTGACGAACGTGGCCACCCTCCGCTGGCTGGGCGGCGGGGCGGCGGGGCCGGGCAACCTCGCGGTGTGCTGCGACCCGGCCGACGTCCCCTTCACCTTCGCCCGGCAGACACCCAGCACGGTGTTCCTTGGCATGACGACGGCCGACACGCTCGGCTCCATGGTCGCATGGGTCATCACCAGCGTGGCCAACGGCATCCTCAAGACGTTGATCGAGCGGGTGGCGGCGCACATCTCGCGGCCGCTCGCGCGCTACCTCTCCCGCGCGGTCGGTCGGGCGGCGACCGGGGCCACGCGCCAGCTCCTCCGGCTGGCGCGGCGGGCGGGGGTCTCCGCCGTCGAGGCCGCGACGAGCGCCGCGATCGAGGCCGCGCTCGCTTCGATCTTCAACGTCGAAGAGGCCCGCTTCGACCACACCGCCATCGACGACGACCTCGCCGATGCCTGGGACGCGCTCATGGTGTCGCCGTGAGCGCGCCCTCGCTGCACACGGTCCGCCGCGACGAGGTTGGCGCCCCCTGCGTCACCGTGGTCACCCGTCGCGTCTATGCCCTGCCCGCCTTCGATGGCGCCCTCGTCCACGGGGCCCCCGCGCCGCTGGTGCCCGCCGACGCGGACGATCCGCTCTGCGCGGGCGGTGACCTCATGGCCCTCGCGCGCCCTGGCACCGACGTCATCGTGCGCGCCTGCGCCCACAGCCTTGGCGGCCCGGTCGCCGCCATGGAGGTCTCCGTCGCCGTCCACGACGCGGGCCCCTCGCTGCGCCTGCGGCTCTGCAAGCGACTGCGCGTGACTGGTGATCGTTCGGTGGTGCTCGACCCGCTCACGGGTGAGCTGGCATTCACCGAGCCGACCCCCTTCGTGGAGATGCCCCTCACCTGGGAGCGCGCGTACGGCGGCTGCGACGAGGGCGCCATCGCACGCTACGTCCCCGACGCGCTCGACGCGCTGCTCGGCACCGACGGGCTCTATCGATATCCCCGCAACGAGGTCGGCCGTGGCTACACGGTGTCGGGCGACCTCGCGTCGCTCGCCGCGCTGCGCCTGCCCAACGTGGAAGACCCGGTCGACCTGCTCACCCCCGCGCGCCTGGTGCTGAGCGACCCCGAGCACTGGCCCCGCTCGCCCGTGGCCGCGGGCTTCGCCGCCGTCCCCGCGCACTGGTGGCCCCGCTCGGCCTGGCTCGGGATGGGATCGGGCTCCAGCCTTCCCTCCGCGGACTTCCCGGAGGTGCGCGCCGGCCTCATCCCCGCCGAGCTGGTCGCCTGCGAGTCCCTCGACCGACTCACCGAACGCCGCGACCGGCGATGGTTCCACGCCGCCGCGCCGGGGCTCTGGGGAGAGACCCTCGTGGGCAACGAGACCGTCGTGCTCACGGGCTTGCACCCCCGCCGCCGCCAGGTGGTGGTGACGCTCCCTGACGAGCGCCCGCGGGTCACGCTGCGCCTCGGCGACCGCGCGTTCACCGCCGAGGCCGCGCTTCGCTCGGTGGAGGTCGACGTCGAGGCCGGCACCGTCGCCCTCGTCTGGACCGCCTCCGCCCCGCTCCCTGGCGTGCTCAGCCGCCGCGACCTCGATGGTCTGACCCACGAAATCGACTGGCCCCAGCCATGGACCGACACCCCTTCGACCCGGAGCCCGCTGCCATGAACAACCACCCGACCGCCTCGCAGCTCGCCCACGCCCTCCTGCTGCGCCAGTCGTCGCGCGAGCTGCTCCCCTCGGGGCGCTCGGTGACGGTGCTCGCCGACGACCACGGCGAGCGCGTGGAGGTGCGCGCCCTCGACGGCGCCCTCCAGCTCACCATCGAGCTCACCCCCACCGGCGCGAGGCTCCACCTCGACGCCGTCGACATCGCCCTCCGCGCATCGGGCACCCTCTCCGCCGAGTGCGAGCGCTTCGCGCTGCGCGCCCGCGCCGAGGCGCGGCTGAGCGCGCCGGTCACCACGGTGGAGTCCACCGAAGGCGACCTCACCCTCACCGCGCACGACGACGTCCGCGCCCGCGGCGAGCGCGTGCTTCTCAACTGCGACCGCGAGGACGAGGTGCCCGACTGGCTGCGCGACGCCGTCGACGCCCGCCTGCCGCCGCGTTAGTGCGAGCGCCCGGTGGCCGGGAGGCTCAGGGTCACCCGGGTGCCGCGGCCCTCGGCGCTCTCCAGGTCGATGGCGCCGCCGTGGCGCTCGACGATCTGCCGCACGATGGAGAGCCCCAGCCCCGTACCCGCCTCCTTCGTCGTGAAGAAGGGCTCGAAGACCTTCTCCAGCGTCCCGCTGGGAATACCCCGACCGGTATCCGAGATGACCACCGTGGCGTCGGGCTCGTCGGCGCTGCGGTGGCACGACACGGTCACCACGCCCCCCTGCGGCGTCGCCTCCATCGCGTTCACCAGCAGGTTGTGGAAGACCTGCTTCAGGCGCTCGCGGTCGCCCACCGCGCGCGCCACGGCGATGTGCCGCACCAGGGTCACCCCCGCCGCCGCGGCCGCGGGCTCCTGGAAGGCCGTCACCTCGCCGAGCAGGCCCGCGAGGTCGATGGGCTCGCGCGCCATCGGGCGAGGCCGCGCCAGCTCGAGGAAGTCCGACAGCAGGCGCTCCAGGCGCTTGAGCTCGGCCTCGACGATGCGCGCCCGGCCCCGCAGCGGGTCGCGCTCCTCCGTCGTGACCTTCGCGATCCCGCGGCCCAGGAGGTGGAGCTGCAGCAGCGCCGCGTTGAGGGGGTTGCGCACCTCGTGGGCGAGGCCCGCGGCGAGCGTGCCCATGTGCGCGAGCGCCTCGGCCTCGGCGGCGCGGCGCTCGAGGGCCCGGCGGTCGGTGACGTCCGTCCCGACGGCGTAGGCTGCGATCTCGTCGCTGGCCGTCGGCCGCTCGGCGCTGGCCACCACGACGTGCCAGCGCACCGTGCGCGAGCGCCCGTCCTTGATGAGCAGCGGCGCCTCGAACTCCCCCGGTGGCGCGCCCGCCAGCGTGGCCCGCACGTGGCTCTGCACCCGCTCGCGCGAGTCCGCGGGGATGAGCAGGTCGAGGGCCGAGCGGCCGAGGGCCTCCTCGGGCGTGAGCCCCGTGAGCTCGGCGGCGCGGCGGTTGAAGAGGTGCAAGACGCCGCGGGTGTCGATGCCGAGCACCAGCACCTTGGACGACTCGACCACGTCGCGGTAGCGCCGCTCGGAGGCCGCGAGCTGCTGCGCCAGGGCCTCGCGCTCGCGCCGCAGCGTGCCCTGCCGCAGGGCGGCCTCCACGGTGGCCACGAGCTCGTCGACCTTGAAGGGCTTCACCACGTACTGGAAGGCCCCGCCGCGCACGGCCGCGACGGCGGAGTCGAGCGTGGCGTGGCCGGTGATGAGCACCACCTCGCCGAGGGGCGACGCGTCGCGCAGCGCGGGGAGCAGGTCGGCGCCGCTGGCGTCGGGGAGGTTGACGTCGACCAGGGCGAGGTCGAAGCCCTCCGCGCGGGCCAGGGCGAGGCCCTCGCGGGCGCTCGGGGTGAAGCGCACGGCGAAGCCGCGGGGCTCGAAGATGTCCTGGAGGTTCTCCGCGAGGTCGCGGTTGTCGTCGACGATGAGGAGCTGCGGTCGGCGGTCGGTCGGCGGGGTCACGGGGCGTCGGGGCCTTCGCCGGGGTGGCGCGGGAGGGTGAGCGTGAAGCGCGCGCCGCCGCCCTCGGAGGGGTCGACGGACTCCGCGCGGAGGTCGCCGCGGTGGTCGCGGGCGATCTGCCGGGAGAGCGCGAGCCCGAGCCCGGTGCCCTGCGGCCGCGTCGTCACGAAGGGCTCGAAGAGCCGGGGGAGAAGCTCGAGGGAGATCCCCGGGCCGTGGTCGCGCACGGAGACGTGGGCCGCGTGCTCGTCGGTGTCCAGGGCGACGGCGATGCCGGGCGAGTCGTCGTGGCCGTCGAGGCTCTGCACCGCGTTGGCGACGAGGTTGATCACCACCTGCCGCACGCGCCGCGCGTCCCCGGGGACCACCACGGGCTCGTCCGGGAGGCGAAGGTCGATGGCCAGCCGCGGCGGCCGGGGCACCCACGCGACGGCCTCGCGGACGACCCGCGCGAGGTCGAAGGTGGCCATGGGGGAGGGCGGCGCGCGGCGCCCGCGCACGGTGTCGAGGAGGTCGTTGACGATGGCGCCCGCGAGCCGGAGCTGCTCGGTAATGCGCCGTAGCTGCCGGGCCGCGCGCGGGTCGTCGCCCACCTGCTCCTGAAGCAGGAACACGGAGGTCTCGATGACCGCGAGGGGGTTGCGGAGCTCGTGGGCGACGCCCGCGGCGAGTTGGCCTACGTGGAGGAGGGCGTCGGCGCGGAGGGCGGGTTCGGGTTCGTCCACGGAGGGGAATGAGTACCTCGTCGCGCGGCGGCGGGCATAACTCCCCGCGCGATGCGATACACCCCCCGGTGGCTGCCGTCATGGATGCACCCCCCCGCGGACGCTTCGCCCCGACGCCCTCCGGCGCCCTGCACGTCGGCAGCGCGCGCACCGCCGTCGCCTCTGCGCTCGCCGTATGGTCCGCTGGCGGGCGCTTCCTCCTCCGCGTCGAGGACCTCGACGCCGCCCGCGCGGCCCCCGGCGCCACCGCCGCCATGCTCGCCGACCTCCGCTGGATCGGCCTCGACTGGGACGAGGGCCCCGACGTCGGCGGCCCCGCCGGCCCCTACGCCCAGCGCGACCGCGCGCCCCTCTACCAGGCCACCCTCGCGTGGCTCCGCGACCGCGGCCTCGTCTACCCCTGCGCGTGCAGCCGCCGCGACCTCGAGCAGGCCGCGCAGGCCCCGCACGGCGCCGAGCCCGTCTACCCGGGCACCTGCCGCGACGACGATCCCGCGGCCGTGCTCGCCCGCGCCCGCGCCCTGGGCCGCGGCGTCTCGTGGCGCTTCCGCACCGACCCCGACGCCCCGCCGGTGATCGTCCGCGACCGCGTGAGCGCGCCCATCACCCAGCAGGTGCACCGCGACGTCGGGGACTTCGTCGTGATGCGCGCCGACGGGGTCGCGGCCTACCAGCTCGCCGTGGTGGTCGACGACCTCGCGATGGGCGTCACCGAGGTGGTGCGCGGCGACGACCTGCTCGCCAGCACCCCCCGCCAGGTGGCGCTCTACGAGGGCCTCGGCGGACGCGCCCCGCGCTGGGCGCACCTCCCGCTGGTGCTGGGCGGCGACGGCGCCCGGCTCGCCAAGCGCAGCGGGTCGATGGGCATCGCGGCGCTGCGCGAGCGGGGCGTCCCTGCGGCGTGGCTCCGGGGATGGCTGCTGGAGAGCCTCGGGGCGCGCGATCAGGGCACGCTGCGGGCCTCCGCCGGGGGCTTCGACGTGGGCGCGGTCGACCCGTCGCCCGTCGTCTGGCGCGCGCCCGCCGCGGGGGCGTCGTCGTAGTCGTAGTCGTAGGCGAGCAGGGTGGGCGGCACCTTGCGGGTGATGAGCCGCGAGCCGCGGTTGAAGGTCACGTACGACCACGCCCACGAGAAGATCACCGCGAGTCGGTTGCGGAAGCCCACCAGCGCCATGACGTGCACGAAGAGCCACATCAGCCACGCGAAGAAGCCCGTGAACTGGGCCTTCCCGATGACCGCCACGGCGTCGTTGCGGCCGATGGTCGCCATCGACCCGAGGTCGGTGTAGTGGAAGGGCTCGAGCTCCTGTCCGCGGATGGAGCGCATCACGTTGAGCGCCGTCTGCTCGCCGCCCTGCAGCGCCGCCTGCGCCACGCCGGGCACCGGGGCGCCGTCCTGGTCGATGGTCGCGAGGTCGCCCAGCACGAAGATGTCCGGGTGCCCGGGCACCCGCAGCGCGGGGTCGACCTTCACCCGGCCCGCGCGGTCGAGCGGCACCCCGAGGCTCTTGGCCAGCGGCGACGCCGCCACGCCCGCGGCCCACACCACGGTGCGCGCCGCCACGAGCTCGTCGCCCATCATCACGGCGTCGTCGTCGATGCGCGTCACCCGGGTGTTGAGCCGCACCTCCACACCGCGCTCGTGCAGGGCCTTCAGGGCCTGGGCGGAGAGGTCCTTCGGGTAGGTGGGCAGCACGCGGTCGAGACCCTCGACCAGCAACACCCGCGCGTCGGCTGGGTTGATCGCCCGGAAGTCCTCGCGCAGGGCCTCCCTGGCCACCTCCGACATCGCCCCGGCGAGCTCGACCCCGGTGGGACCGGCGCCAACCACCACGAAGGTGAGCCACGCCCGCCGGCGCTCGGGGTCGTGCTCGCGCTCCGCCGCCTCGAAGGCCAGCAGGAAGCGCTGCCGGATCTCCACCGCGTCCTCGAGGCTCTTGAGCCCCGGGGCGCGGGCGGCCCACTCGTCGTGCCCGAAGTACGCGTGCGTCGCCCCGGTGGCCACGATGAGGTGGTCGTAGGCGACGGACCCTTCGGTGAGGTGCACCGTCTTCGCCGCGGGGTCGATGTGCGTGGCCTCGGCGAGGAGCACCGTGACGTTCTCCTGCTCGCGCAGCAGGTGCCGGATGGGCGCGGAGATGTCGCCCGGGTTGAGCCCCGCGGTGGCCACCTGGTAGAGCAGCGGCTGGAAGAGGTGGTGGTTCTGCCGGTCGAGGAGGGTCACCCGGACGGGCGACGAGGCCAGGGCGCGCGCGGCGGAGAGCCCGCCGAAGCCGCCGCCGATGATCAAAACATGGGGGTCGCTCATCTGATTTGACGCGGAGCGTAGAGACCCGGCATCCCCGTGGGAAGTGCCCCGCGCGCTCGCCGTGGAACATCCCCCGCCACCGGGGTTACCCTCCGCCGACGATGGCCCAACCGCCCGAGCTGTGCCCGATCTACCGCGACGCGCTGCGCATCTGCCGGCCCTTCATCGTCGCGCCGCAGGTGCACTGGGAGCACCTCGACCTCGCGCCCTTCGGCATCAAGGTGCCGAAGTCCCTGCGCATCGACCCCACGGTGCTGGCCTCGCAGCGCTTCCTCACCTGGATCGAGCGCCTCGACGCGCAGACCTTCGGCCCGCAGGCGATGGCCATGGAGCGCTGGGTCTTCTACGACTGCGCCGAGTGGCCGAGCGCCCTCTTCGGCCTCGCGGCGCGCCCGAGGGACATCTCCCCGATGCTCCGCGAGCGCTTCGAGGTCGCGCCGCAGGAGAAGGTCTGGGTGCCCCTCTCGCTGCACGTGGCGATCCCCACGGTGGCCCCCGGGGAGTTCTTCGAGCACAACGTCGGGTCGTTGGGGCAGGAGGCCGGGCTCAAGGGCCTCGGCACCTTCACCAAGGCCCTCGGGTGCCGGGTGCTCCGCGCCAAGACCCTCGTCGGCGCCGCCCAGTGGAACGGCCGCGCCCTCACCATGCACCGCCGCTTTGGTCCGTTGGAGCTCTTGACCGCGTTCACCCCGGCGCACTCGTACCCCCGCACGCTGACCTACCGCCACGGCACCGACGCCGCCCTCCTGAGCCGGGTGCTCGAGGACAAGGCCGCCCCGTCCGTGGAGTCGACGCAGCTCGTCAAGGTCGACGAGCGCGGCCTCATCGGGCTGCAGCGGCGCATCGAGCGCGGCGACCGCTGCACCCTCGCGGGCCCGCTGGTCGAGCGCGCCCGGGGGCTCTACGCCCCCATCCGCGTCGCCACCTGAGCCGCAACCTGTTTCGTGGTTGCCTTCCGGCGCCGCGGGGCTTTGTGATAGGTTCGCTGGACCGATCGCATGAAAGCCGGTGCTGCACACAACAGCCTCGTGGGGTCCCGCATCGGGCGCTTCGAGGTCATTGCGGAGATCGGCACCGGCGGCATGGCCTCGGTGTACGTGGCGCGCTCCACCGGGTCGGGCGGGTTCCGGCGCCTCGTGGCCATCAAGGTCATGCACGCGCACCTGTCGTCCGACGAGTCCTTCGTCGACATGTTCCTCGACGAGGCCCGCGTCGCGGCGACCATCCACCACCCCAACGTGGTGCCCATCATCGACGTGGGCTTCGAAGACGGCCTCGTCTTCCTGATCATGGATTACATCGAGGGCGACAGCTTCTCCAACGTGGAGAAGGTCGCCATCTCGCTGCGCCGGCGCATTCCCCTGGGCATCACCCTGCGCGTGGTGCTCGACGCCCTCGCCGGCCTGCACGCCGCCCACGAGCTCTGCGACCTCGAGGGCAACCACCTCAAGATCATCCACCGCGACGTCTCGCCGCAGAACATCGTCGTCGGCGTCGACGGGGTGTCGCGCATCGTCGACTTCGGCATCGCCAAGGCCGAGTCCCGGGTCACCACCACCAAGGTGGGGATGATCAAGGGCAAGCTGAACTTCATGGCCCCCGAGCAGCTGCGCAGTGCGCCGCTCGACCGCCGCGTCGACGTCTTCGGCATGGGCGTCACGCTCTGGGAGGCCGTCACCCTGCGGCGCCTCTACGCCGGGGAGAACGACTTCGACACCGCCCGCCGCATCCTGACCGGGGAGTACCCCCCGCTGCTGGAGTTCGACGCGCGCCTCCCGCCCGTCCTCGACGAGATCTGCAAGAAGGCGCTCAACCCCGACCCCGACCAGCGCTTCATGTCGGCCGACGAGTTCGCCGAAGCCATCGAGACGCACCTCGCGGGCACGGTGGCCTCCGGGCGTGACGTGGCGGCGTTCATCTCCGGCGTGGCCTCGCAGAAGCTCGAACGCGAGCGCCGCGCCATGCGCGACAGCGTCAGCAGCGACATCGAGATGGACCCTCTGTCGTCCACGGTCATCGAGCCCGCGCGGCACTCGGCGACCGACCCCGAAGTGCCGCGGGGCATCCTGCCGTCGACCGCCGCGCCGCGCGTGCGCCAGGACGACGGGTCGGGCGAGCGGCCCTCGTCGAGGCTGCGCCAGCCTACGCTGGCGATGCCCGCGCCCTCCGACAACGCAGCGCGGGTCGGCAACGTGCGCACCCGCTCGCCGGCGTCGCACGCCGCGCCCCTGCGCCCCGCCGCACC
>CAIOSS010001061.1 GCA_903860995.1 uncultured delta proteobacterium
GTCGTCGGCGGCGGCTGGATCGCCGAGGTGCCGTCGTGAGGGCGCCCTGGCGCGCGCTCGGGCTGGTCGCGCTCGCGGGCTGCAGCGTGGGCGAGGGGAGCGGGGACGTGCGCGGCCCGATGCACATCGCGGTGTGCAGCATCTCGACCGGGCTCTTCGATCTGCGTCCGACCTTCTTCGGCGGCGACTTCCACGATGGGAGCCTCATCATCCGCGTGGCGCAAGGCGGGGAGACGGCGGAGTTCAGCGACGAGTTCGTCTGGCGGGTCAACGACACGGCGTACGTCGCGTCGCACCTCAACGAGCGCATCCCGGTCGGGCCCGCGGGCGTCGCGCCGGTGCAGGCGACCTTCCGGCCCAACGCCTCTTGCGGCCGCATCAACATCTCCCGCTACGCCCCCACCGTCGCGCTCGAGGCGATGACCGGGTACGTGATCTTCAGCTCGATCTACCGCGGGGACCCCAACGCCGACGCGACGCTTCGGCTCACCGAGGTCACGCAGTTCTCCATCCAGCTCCGCGACCCGCGAGTGGTGCGTGACACCAACCCCTCGCGCGACCCGAGCGGGCCGGCCATCCGCGAGCCGCCAGTGCTCGCCGACAGCGTCGCCGAGCTCGAGGGATGGTTCCGTTTCTACTTCGTGCGAGGGCGCCCGGCGCAGCGGTTCCAATGACCATGAAGCAGGAGTTCATCACCATCGACGCGCTCACCGCCTCGGGCGAGGGCGTCGCCCGCATCGGCGACGCGCTCGTGCGCCTCGACGGCACGCTCCCCGGTGAGCGCTGGCGCGTCCGGCGCGAGAACGGACAGTGGGTCCCCGAGGAGCGCGAGGGCGACACCGGCGCGCGGGTCGAGCCGCGCTGCGAGGTCTTCGGGCGCTGCGGCGGGTGCGCCTGGCAGCACGCCGCGCCCGCAGTGCAGCGGGCCTCTCGACTCGAGCGCATCCGGCGTGCGCTCCCACCCGCGCTGCGCGAGGTGCCGGTGGAGTACATCGCGAGCGACGTGGGCTACGGCTACCGCACCCGCGCCCGCCTGCACTGGATCACCCCGGGCAAGCACACCTTCCTGGGGTTCCTGGCGCGTCGATCGTCCAGCGTGGTCGACCTCGCGGGCTGCCCCGTGCTGGTCCCCGCGCTCGACGCCGCGCTCCCCGCGCTGCGCGAGGCGGTGAGCGCGCTGGGCGGCCGCGGCGAGGTGTCCGTCGCCCTCGGTGACGGCGGCCGACCCGTGGCGAGCCTTCGCCCAGAGCGGGCGCTCGACGAGCGAGGCTACGCGGTCGGGCGCGCGCTCCTCGGCCGCGGCTTCGCGGGCGTCGCACTCTGGACCCCTGGCGCGACGGCGCCCGCGGTGGAGGGCGACCCCGGGCCCATGCAGGTCGGCGGCGACGGGCTGCCGCTGCGGGCGGGCATCGGCGGCTTCGGGCAGGCGCACGGCTCGCTCAACGCGGCGCTCGCGGCCCACGTGGAGACCGAGGCCGAGGCCGGCGACCGCTCGCTGGTCGAGCTCTACGCGGGCGCGGGAAACCTCACGGTGCGCCTCGCGCGCAGCGCCCGCAGCGTGACCGCGGTGGAGTCCGACCGCGACGCCGTCGAGGCGCTTCGCTCCAACCTGGCCGCGCGTGGGCTCACGAACGTGAAGGTCCACGAAGAGGCCGTCGAGGCGCGCGTAAAGCCGTGGAAGGCCGACGTGGTGGTGCTCGACCCTCCGCGCGCCGGCGCGAAGGAGGCATGCGCGCTCCTGGCGGCCTCGCCGGTGCGGCGCATCGTCTACGTCTCGTGCGACCCGGAGAGCCTCGGGCGCGACCTCCAGACCCTCTCCTCGCGCTACAGCCTCACGCGGCTGGTGGCCTTCGAGATGTTTCCGCAGACGGGCCTGGTCGAGGTCGTGGCGACGCTCGCGCGCAGCACCGGGGGGCGCTAGCCTCCGGTCGTGCGCGCCATCGTCGATCAGGAGTTTGCGGCGGAGCGGGCGCGGTACGCGCTGCGGCACGCCTGCGAGGACTGCGTGTTCTTCGTCGACGAGACGGGGCGCTGCGCCAACGGGTACCCCAACGCGATGCACCGGGACGCGGCGTTCATGGTCGGGGCGCCGGTCGACGGCACCTTCTGCAAGGACTTCGAGCTTCGGTGAGCGCGCACGCCTCGGGGGTCGAGCTCGCGCTGCGGCGGGCCCTGGCGTTCGCCGCGCGGCAGAGGCTCTTCGCGCCGGGCGACCGCGTGCTCGTGGGCATGGGGTCCGACCCGTCCAGCCTCGGGCTCCTCGGGTTTCTTCTCCACGCTCGCGCCATCCTCGGCGTGGCGGAGATCGCCGTCGCGGCGATCGAGCGGAGGCTCGATGAGGAGTCCGACGACGCCGAGCAGGTGGCCGATCTAGGTCGCCTCGCGCGGCAGCTGGGCTTGACCTTCCACGCGGTCCGTCCCGCGGTGCGCGGTCGGCGGGTGCGGGTGATCGACGAGCTGCGACGGCTCGCGGTCGAGCAGGGCCACACCCGGGTCGCCCTCGCCCCGACGCGCGACGACGACGCCGCTCGGGTGCTCTGGGAGCTGCTGCGCGGCCGGGGCATGACCGCCATCCGAGGCCTCGCGCCGAAGGTCACCGGGGCCGTAGTGCGGCCGCTCCTCGCGCTCGAACGTTCCGAGGCGGCGTCCCTCGCTTCGCTGCTGGGCGTCGAGCTGCCGATGCCGCCGCCGGACGGCCCCGACCCCTCGCGCGACCGACTGCTGCCCGCGCTGGAGGCGACGATCCTGCCGCGGCTCCGGGCGCTGACCCCCGGTTCGACGGCGGCGCTGGCAGGCATCGGTCGGGAGTCGCGGCGTATCCAGCGGATGTTCGCGCGCGAGGCCGAGGCTTTGGTGCGCGCGTGCGGCGCCGGGCCGGATGCGCCGCAGCTCGAGATCGACGGCGGCGCCTTCGCCGGTCCGCGCGGACGGTGGGTCGCGCGCGCGGCGCTTCGGTCGCTGTGTCCGACCGCGGACGCCACGCACCTCCGGCACGACGCACGGGCGCTCGCGCACGCCGTGCTCCACCCCCGCGATCTGGCGCGTGCGGAGGCTCTCGTGCTGCACGGCGCGACCGCGGCGATGGACGGGCGCTCGGGCCGCGTGACGCTGCGCCGTCGGGTCGTCCGCGGCGCGTGAGAATGCGCCTCGCGGTCTGGAAAATGCCCTGAGGTCGCTGGCGTCCGGGGATTGGCGATGTAGGCTCCGCCCCACACTTAAGAGGTGATCGTGAAGCAATCGCACAAGACCCTGCTGCTGTGGGGCTTCCTCGCCGTCATGTTCCTGTTGTTGTGGAAGGTCTTCATGGGGGCCCAGACCTCCAACGAGGTGGCCTTCAGTGAGTTCATGAACGACGTGCGCCAGCACCACGTCGTCGACGTCCGGGTGAAGGAGCGCGAGATCACCTATCGTCGACAGCTGCCCAACGGCAGCGTCGAGATGCGGGAGACCCTGGCCCCGGCCAACTGGGAGCTCCAGCGGGAGATCCTGGCTAGCGCCGACCCGCAGCACCCCATCCAGGTGCACAACGAGAAGGACGAGGGCTCCGGGCTGCTCACCAACGTGCTCGTGACCTGGCTCCCGATGGTCTTCCTCTTCGCGATGTTCGTGTTCTTCATGCGCCAGCTCCAGTCGGGCGGCGGGAAGGCCATGAGCTTCGGGAAGTCGCGCGCGCGGCTGGTGAACGACGGCAACAACCGCGTCACCTTCGCCGACGTGGCGGGCATCGAGGAGGCCAAGGACGAGGTCGAGGAGATCATCGCGTTCCTCAAGGACCCGAAGAAGTTCCGGCGGCTCGGCGGGCGCATCCCCAAGGGCGTGCTGCTCGCGGGCGCCCCCGGCACGGGCAAGACCCTCCTGGCGCGCGCCATCGCCGGCGAGGCGGGCGTGCCCTTCTTCACCATCTCGGGCTCGGACTTCGTCGAGATGTTCGTTGGAGTCGGGGCCTCGCGGGTGCGAGACCTCTTCGAGCAGGGCAAGAAGAACGCCCCATGCATCATCTTCATCGACGAGATCGACGCCGTCGGCCGCCACCGCGGCGCGGGCATGGGCGGCGGCCACGACGAGCGCGAGCAGACCCTCAACCAGCTCCTCGTGGAGATGGACGGCTTCGACGCCAACGAGGGGGTGATCATCATCGCGGCCACCAACCGACCGGACGTGCTCGACCCCGCCATCCTGCGCCCGGGGCGCTTCGACCGTCGCATCACGGTGCCGCGACCCGACGTGCGCGGCCGCGAGGAGATCCTCCGGGTGCACACCCGCAAGGTGCCGCTCGCACCTGACGTCGACCTCGCGGTCATCGCGCGCTCGACCCCGGGCTTCGCAGGTGCCGAGCTCGAGAACCTCATCAACGAGGCCGCGCTGCTCGCCGCCCGGCAGGACAAGGACGTCGTCTCGATGGTCGACGTCGAGCTCGCCAAGGACAAGGTCCTGATGGGCGTGGCGCGGCGCAACATGGTGATGAGCGACGAGGAGAAGGAGACCACGGCGTGGCACGAGGCCGGGCACGCGGTCACCTCGCACTTCGTCCAGGGCAACGACCCCGTGCACAAGGTCTCGATCATTCCGCGGGGCCCCGCCCTCGGCGTGACCATGAGCCTCCCGGTCGAAGACCGCTACACGATGACCGAAGAGCAGGCCCTCGCGCGCATCGCCATGATGCTCGGCGGGCGCGTCGCCGAAGAGGTGATGTTCAAGAAGGTCACCACCGGGGCCTCGGACGACATCAAGCGCGCCACGCGCCTCGCGCGCCGCATGGTCTGCGACTTCGGCATGAGCGAGAAGATCGGCCCGGTGTTCCACGGCGAGAGCGAAGACCAGCCCTTCGTCGGGCGCGACTTCGGCGGCGCGGGGCGCGAGTACAGCGAGCAGACCGCGATCGAGATCGACCACGAGGTGCGCCGCATCATCCGCGAGCAGCAGGAGCGAACCCGTCGCGTGCTCACCGAGCACCGCGACGCCCTCGAGCGCCTCGCGCACGCCCTGCTCGACCGCGAGACCCTCGACGCCGAGGAGATCCTCGCGTGCTTCGAGGGGCGGCCGCTGCCCGCGCGCGCCCGGCCGGTGATCCCATCGTGGGCCGAGCGCCGCGAGCGCAAGGACAACGGCGGTCGGCCCTCCAAGGTCACCAGCATCTTTCCTCCCCCGCGGAGCGTGCCCTCCGGCGCCTGACCCTCACCCCTCCGTCCCCCGCGGTGTCACCCGCACCTGCATGCCGCGCACTCCCCTCCAACTCCGCAACCTCACCTGGGACTGGTCCCGGCCGTACCTCCTGGGCGTACTGAACGTCACGCCCGACTCGTTCTCGGACGGCGGGCGCTACGTCGGGGTCGACGCCGCGGTCGACCGCGCAGCGGCGATGGTCGCAGAGGGCGCGGACGCCATCGACGTAGGCGGTGAGAGCACCCGCCCGGGGGCGCCCTCGGTGGGCGAGTCCGAGGAGCTCGCGCGGGTCGTCCCCGTCGTCGAGGCGCTGGCACGGCGCTTCGAGCGGCCGGTGTCCATCGACACCACCAAGGCGGCGGTGGCGCGCGCCGCGCTCGCGGCCGGGGCCTCGGTGGTCAATGACGTCGGCACCGGCGACGCCCCGGAGGCGCTCGGGGCGGCGGCGGCTGAATACCATGCCGTGTATGTCGCGATGCACGCCCGCGGCACCCCCGCGACCATGGGCTCGCTCGCGCGCTACGACGACGTGGTCGCGGAGGTCTGCAGCGAGCTGCGGGCCCTCGCCGAGCGACTCGTCGCCGCGGGCGTCGCGCGGGATCGGGTGATCCTCGACCCCGGCCTCGGCTTCGCGAAGACCGGGGCACAGTCCCTGGCGCTGCTGGCCGACCTCGCGGCGCTGCGGGCGCTCGGATACCCTGTCTGCGTGGGCCCTTCGCGCAAGAGCTTCATCGTCTCCGACGACGCTCACCCCGCCGGGTGGGCGCGGGACGCCGCCGGCGCCGATGCCCGGCTCGGGGGCACCGCCGCGGCCGTCA
>CAIOSS010001062.1 GCA_903860995.1 uncultured delta proteobacterium
CGCGCCAGCTCTCCCCGGGTCTCTGCGACCCGTACACCGACATCGGCCTCGTTGCCCGCGGCGGCATGGGCGCGGTGCGCCGCGCGCTCGACCGCAAGCTCGGGCGGCACGTCGCGGTGAAGCGTCTGCACGACGCCATCAGCGACCGGCCCGACCTCGTGCGTCGCTTCGTGTTGGAGGCTCAGATCACCGGCGCGCTCGAGCACCCCAACATCGTCCCGGTGCACCTCCTCGGGGAGGGTGCCGACGGGCTGCCGTGCTTCTCGATGAAGCTGGTGGAGGGGCGTACGCTGCGGGCGGAGATCCTCGACGAGGCCGGGCTACCGTGGCCGTCGGGGCGCCTCGACGACCTGGTGCAGGTGCTGCTCAAGGTGTGCGACGCGGTGGCCTTCGCGCACTCGCGCGGCGTGGTGCACTGCGACATCAAGCCCGAGAACATCATGGTGGGCGAGTTCGGGCAGGTCTACCTGATGGACTGGGGTGTCGCGCGGGTGATCAACCCCCTGGCCTTCGGGCACGACGACGTGCAGCCGCCCGAGCTCCTCGCCGACCGGAGCGAGGCCTCCGCCCGCGCTCACATCTACGGCACCCCGGCGTACATGGCCCCGGAGCAGGCGATCGGCCTGCACGACGCGATCGACGAGCGCACGGACGTGTACCTGCTGGGCGCCGTGCTCTACGAGATGCTCACGGGGAATGCGCCGCACCCCGGGGACAGCTTGATGGCGGTGGTGTGGGAGGCGGCGAGCGGGAAGGTCGTGGCGCCGGGCGAACGGGTGCCCCACCTCGAGCTCCCGGAGGGCCTCTGCCGCACGGCGATGAAGGCCCTCTCCGGGCTCCAGGACGACCGGTACCAGCGAGTGGTGGACTTCCGCACCGAGCTCGAGCGCCACCTGCGCGGCATCGACCGATTCCCCCGCGAGCACTTCGCGGCGGGCGCGCGGGTGGTGACCGAGGGCGAGACCGGCGAGACCGCGTACATCATCGTCGCGGGGCGCTGCGAGGTCTTCAAGGAGGTCGACGGGCGCCGGGTGTCGCTGCGCGAGATGGGGCCCGGCGAGGTGTTCGGCGAGACCGCGGTGTTCACCGAGAAGCCGCGCACGGCGAGCGTCGACGCCCTCGACGAGCTCACCGTGATGCGCGTGACCCGCGAGCTCCTCATGGAGCAGATCGGGCTGTACTCCTACGCGGGCGACTTCGTTCGCACGCTGGCCGAGCGTTTCCGTCAGGTCGACGCCCGGCTCGGCAAGTACGAGCGCGACTCGATGCCCCCGTCGATGCCGCCGCCCATGATGCCAGGGCGCAAGCTCTGAGAGGCGCTCAGGTCCCGCCGGGCTGACATCGGTAGCCCACGGAGAGGTCTTTGGGGCGGAGGAGGTACGCGCACTCGGTCTCTGCGCCGAAGGCCACTCGGGCACGGCCTCGATGTCGGGCTGCGGCACGCAGAACAGGAAGGGGAAGGCCGTATCGGGCTCGGCGAAGTCGATGCGCGCGAGCGTCGCGCCGGGGAGCTTCTGGCCCTTCGCGGGGAACTCCTCCGCGACGCCCATGCGGTGCATGGATTTCCAGCGTGAGGCCTGTCGGGTCGGCGCCCAGCAACAGAACGTCGATCGGGGTGTCCATCATCCGGGTGGCGGAGGGTACCCCGGCGGCGATCGCGGCGATCGCGGCCGATCGCCTCAGGGCACGCAGGTCCCCGCGCGGCAGGTGGAGGCCATGCCGGGCGGGGCCATCGGACACTCCGGGGTGGTGGTGCAGGTCGGCACGCAGCGCATCCCCATCGGGGTCGTCGCGCCGGTGCAGCCGCGCGATCCCGCGAGGCACTGCCCCGTGCACCCGGCGGTGGAGGTGCACGCCACCGGGCCTGGCATCGTCCCGGCGTCGGCCACGGGCATCACGCCCGCGTCGCCCGGCGGCATCATCATCGGGGGTGTTGGTTGCGGTAGGGGTGTCGGCTGCGGTGGGGCTGTCGGTCGACACGTCCTGCAGGGCGGCGTCGATCACGAGGGGCGGGGAGGAGTCGCGGGCGGCGAGCGCAATGGCGACCAGGGAGAGGCTTGCGGCCCGGGACAGTGCAGCGGGGTTCATCTCGGGTCTCCGATCAAGGCGTTGGGTCCAATGGGTCACGGCGGGTTGCCTGGCGGCGGGGGCGGGTCGCGGCGAAGGCGGCGAGGGCAAGCACGACTGCAGCGGTGTTCGTCGCCCGGGCGGCCGGCGCGTGGCGCTCGGGGGAGGGCGTCGCGGCGGTGCGGGGCGTGGTCCGGGCTGGTGCGGGCACACGCGTACGGCGCAGCAGCGTCGCCTCGGCGTCGGGGGTTGCGAGGGTGGCGTACTCGCCGTCGCCGACGAGGGTGAGCACGCCCGGCTGGGAGCGAGACTCGGCGTGCGTGGCGTAGACCAGCATGGGGTGCTCCACCACGAAGCCGCAGCGCAGGCGCACGGCACCCGGGGCCGTCGGCCAGCGGATCACCACCGTCAGGCGGAGGAAGTCGCTCCCGCGCGCGCCCTCGCAGTCCGTCGGCGCGACGCGGCGCCCGAGGACGGGATGGCACCGGTCGACGGCGGGGCGCGCCCCCCGGCGCTCGACGGCGGGACGGTGCTCCCGCGGTCGTGCGGCGCGACGACGGACTGCGTGGGCGCGTGCCCGTCGACGTCGCTGGGCTGCGTCTGCGGGCTGACGCCGATGGGGGCGCGCTGCGTCCCGAGCTGCCGCGGCAACCCCGACTGTCCGCCGGGGCCGATGGGCGTGATGCACTTCTGCCGGATGGGCGCCTGCCTTCCGTAGGCGGGAGCTGGAGCCGCGGCGGGGAGCAACGCCGTTGACCCGGTGCGGGCGGGGAGGTAATCCGTGCGCCGCCATGATCAGCGACACCCGAAACCAGTTAGAGGATCTCGCCCGGCGGGCGGAGAACCTCGGGAGGCATCTTTGACCTCCCGAGGCTGAAGAAGCGCGTGGAGGAGATCGACGCCGAGAGCGGCGACCCGGAGTTCTGGAACCGCCCGACCAGCCAGAAGCTGCTGAAAGAGCGGGCCGACAAGGAGGCGATGGTCGTGTCGGTGGAGGGGCTGCAGCGCGAGGTGGCCGACGCGGCCGAGCTGCTGGCGATGGCCGCGGAGGAGAACGACGACGCGGTCGGGGCCGAGGTCGCGATCGCGGCCGAGAGGCTGGAGACGCGCACCCGCAAGATGGAGCTCGACCAGATGCTCTCGGAGCCCGAGGACAAGGTCGATGCCATCGTCGAGATCAACGCCGGCGCCGGCGGGGTCGACGCCATGGACTGGACCCAGATGCTCCTGCGGATGTACGGGCGTTGGGCGGAGAAGCGTGGGTTCACGGTGAAGCTCCTCGACGAGACCGAAGGCGAAGAGGCCGGGCTCAAGAGCGTGTCGATCCAGGTGAGCGGTATCAACGCCTTCGGGTACCTGAAGAACGAAAATGGGGTGCATCGCCTCGTGCGCATCAGCCCCTTCGACGGCAACGCGCGGCGGCAGACGGCCTTCGCAGCGGTGGCGGTGACCCCCGACCTCGACGACGAGTTCGAGATCGAGCTCAAGGACGGTGACTACGATACCGACACCTTCCGCTCGGGCGGCAAAGGCGGGCAGAACGTCAACAAGGTCGAGACCGCGGTGCGCCTCACGCACAAGGCCACGGGCATCGTCGTGAAGTGCCAGAGCGAGCGCTCGCAGCACGAGAACCGTCGCATCGCGCTCAAGACCCTTAAGGGCAAGCTGTACGCGCGGGAGAAGCAGATCCGCGAAGACGCCTTCAAGGGGAAGTTCGAGTCCAACAAGTCGGACATCGCCTTCGGGCACCAGGTGCGCAACTACGTCATGGCGCCCTACCAGCTGGTGAAGGACCTCCGCACCGAGCACGAGACCGGCAACATTTCCGCGGTGCTAGACGGCGACCTC
>CAIOSS010001063.1 GCA_903860995.1 uncultured delta proteobacterium
GCCGGCAGCCGCGGCTCTCGCTGCACCCGCGGCCCAGCGCCCGACCGCCGCCCACGGGCCTCGACGGCCCGACGCTCCCGCGCGCCGCGCTGCGCCTCCGTCCCCTCGCCTCGCTCAAGCCCCCGCCCCCGCGCGCCGGCCTGCTCGCGCCCCTCCGCGCGCTGATGGCGCGGCTCTGGTCGCGGCTGACGCCCACGGCGGGGTCCTAGCCATCGACGGCACTCCTGGCCTAAAGAAGGGGCCGTGAAGCCGACCTCGCGCGCCTCGCTCCTCCTCGCCATGCTCTCCCTCCTGGCCACGCTCGGCGCGCCCGTCGCAGCCTCGGCGCAGACCCTCCAGGTGGCCTTCAGCGAGATCGTCCGCGGCGGCGTCACCACCGACGCGTGGGGCGAGGCCAGCGGCCCCACCACCGTCGCGCGCGGCGAGTTCACCGTGCAGGTGCCCCGCGGCGGGCGCGTGCGCTGGGCCCGGCTCTACTCCGGCGTCACGGTCTTCTACCCCAACGCCACCGCCCCGGCCTTTCCGCCGTCCATCCCCGCCGGGCCCGCGGGATCACCCCGGCAGGTCATCGTCGGCAACGCCGGCGCCACGGTGGTGCGCACCCTCCAGGGCGCCCCGCGCTTCTACTCCCGCACCGCGCCCACGGCCTCGGTCACCGCCCACTGGGGCACCTTCGTCACCGACGTCTCCACCGCCGTCCGCGCGGCCGTCGGCCCCTCCTCCCGCGGCGGCACCACCCGCGTTGCGGTGCAGGAGCGGGGCGACGACGCCTCCCGCGAGGGCCCCGGGCTCGTGCAGTTCGGCGGGCACTTCCTGGTCGTCGTGTACGACCTCGACTTCGGCCCGCGCCGCAACGTGGTCGTCTACGAGGGCTGCGCCACCAGCGGCTTCGAGAGCCCGTCGCTCCCCCTCCCCGGCGCCGTCGCCAACCGCTGCCCGAGCACCTTCACCCGCGGCGAGCCCTTCGCCGCCTCGGTGGGCGTGATGTGGGAGTTCAACCGCCGCCCCAACCCCGCGGCGCCCACCGACCCGGCGCGCGACACCTGCTCCGAGGAGGAGAGCGAGATCTTCGTCAACAACCTCTCGCTCACCACGCGGGCGGGCGGCGCCGACGACTGGCCCGGCGTCGCCGCCGGCATGGGGTGCTTCGCCGACACCGCGGGCCTCTGCACCATGGGCACCTTCGGCGGCACCGAGCCCGGCCCCGGCCGCGCCGCGGGCTCGCCCGTCGGCCTCGAGGGCGACGACATCATCAACCGCCCCGCGCTGCCGCGCCTCGACGACGAGCTCTACGACTTCCGCACGGTCGTCGCCGACGCGGCCACCTCGATGCGCTTCCGCTTCCGCGGCGACGGCGACGAGATGGTGCCCGTGATCGCCTTCCAGACCCTCGCGCGCGCCTCGCTCACCGACGCCGACGGCGACAACTGGACCGACGTGGTCGAGGGCGACTGCACCGCCGACGCCGACGACGACGGCACCCCCGACTACCTCGACATCGACAGCGACAACGACTGCCTCCCAGATGTGCGCGAGACCGCCGCCGGCCGCACCGACCCGCGGCGCCCCGGCTCGGCGGATGCCAACTGCCCGGCCACCGCCCCGGTCTGCGACACCGCCGCGGGCGTGTGCCTCTGCAACGCCACCAGCGACTGCACCCGCAGCCCCGTGCACCCCGTGTGCGACGCCGCCAGCCGCACCTGCGTGGCCTGCTCCAGCGACGCGCAGTGCGCGGGCATCGACCCCGCGCGCCCGGCCTGCGTGCTCACCGGCAGCGCGCCCGGCCGCTGCGCGGCCTGCAACACCGACGCGCAGTGCTCCGGCGCGACGCCCTTCTGCGACGCCGGCACCAACACCTGCGTGGCCTGCCGCACCGGCCGCGACTGCGCCGACCCGGCGCGACCGGTGTGCGACCCCGCGAGCCGCATGTGCCGGCCGTGCAACCCCTCGGTGGGCGGCGAGTGCACCGTCGAC
>CAIOSS010001064.1 GCA_903860995.1 uncultured delta proteobacterium
CTCGTCGGCGCGCTCGCCCAGCACCTCCAGTGCCCGGTGATGGACCTCGACCACACCCTCGTCGCGCACCTCGCGCCGGTGGCCCTCGGGGCGCTGCTCGGCGCGCTCGCGGGCCGCCGGTGGCTGGCGCCGTGACGGCCGGTGCGGGCGCGCGCGTGGCGGGCGTCGGCCTCGGGCTGCGGGCCCCGCTCTTTCGCGACCTGATGACCCGCGCGCCCGCGGCGCTCCGCTGGATCGAGGTCTCTCCAAGGCGGCCAGATCGGGGGTCATGATCTCGCGCCAGATGAAGGTTCCGTTCGGGTTCTTGGACGTCGTGCGCATCGGTTTTCTCCTCATCGTCCCTAAACAGCGGCCCCACCTGAGCCATCGGGCGACTACGACCTTGTCCGAAAGCCCGGCTCATCCGGGCAAATTTCCTGTGAACGTTTGTTCCTGTCGCGCGCCAGGGTTGCGACGGTCGCGCGGGTTTGCTACCCCCACCGCGCTCCGCACGACAGACCGTAAGCCGGCGCCCCAGTCCTTGGTGGCCGTACCCGGCGATCCCCCTCCGCTCCACGCCATCCGATCCCGAAAGCCCCCATCGGACCTAAGCGCCCTGGCGCGGTCGGTGCTGCCGTCGTCGCCCGAAGAGACTCACCATGCAACCGTCCACGAAATCCATCCACGACCTCGAATGGCCCGCGCTCACCGCGCTGCTCGCCGCCCGCGCCCAGAGCGCGCAGGCGCAGATGCGCGCCCGCGACCTCGCGCCCTCGGACACCCTCGACGAGGCCCGCGAGCGCATGCGCCGCACCGCCGAGGCCCTGCGCTCCGCGCGCGACGGGGACCCCATCCCGACGGGCCCGCTGCCCGACGTCACCGACGCCCTGCTGCGCATCGACCGCGTCGCCGAGGTGACCGCCCTGGAGCTGCACTTCGTCCGCGAGGTGATCCGCACGGCGCACACCATCCGCCGCTGGTCGCAGGCGCGGAAGGCCACCCTCCCGGCGCTCGCCGCCGCCCTCTTCAGCGACACGGCGCTCGACCGGCTTCTCTCCGCGCTCGACCAGGCGGTCGACCCCGACGGCACCCTCGCCGACCGGGCCAGCCCCGAGCTCGCGCGCTGCCGCCGCCAGGTGCACGACATGCGCGGCCGCGTGGTGCAGCGCCTGGAGGAGTTCATGGCGAAGTACGCCGCCGTGCTCCAGGACCGCTTCTATACGCTGCGCGACGGGCGCTACGTGCTGCCGGTGCGCTCGGACTCGCACATCCGGGTGCCGGGCATCGTGCACGGCTCGTCGGGCTCCGGGGCCACGCTCTTCATCGAGCCGCGGCCGGTGGTGCTGCTGGGCAACCAGCTCAAGGTGCTCACCGCGGAGATGGAGCGCGAGGAGGCCCGGGTGCTCATGGAGCTGGCCGAGCGCTGCCGCGGGGAGATCCGCGGGCTGGAGGAGGCCCACGAGGCCTGCGTGACGGCCGACCTGCTGGGCGCGATCGTGGCGCTGGCCATGGACCTCAAGGCCGTCGCGGTGGAGCCCGAGGCCGAGCCGGTGCTCGACCTGCGGCGCGCGCGGCACCCGCTGCTCGCGCTGTCCGGCGATGGTGTGGTCCCGAACGACCTCGCGCTGCGCTCGGGCAAGGTGCTGGTGGTGTCTGGGCCCAACGCGGGCGGCAAGACCGTGGCGCTGAAGACCCTCGGGCTCGCGGCCATGATGGTGCGCGCGGGCCTCGCGCTGCCGGTGCAGGAGGGCTCGCGGGTGGGGTGGTTCGACCCGGTGTTCTGCGACGTGGGCGACGACCAGTCGCTGGCGCGCAACCTGTCGACCTTCAGCGCGCACGTGAGCAACCTCGCGGAGGTGCTCCGCGGGGTGCGCCCCGGGGCCCTGGTGCTGCTCGACGAGCTCGCCGGCGGCACCGACCCGGAGGAGGGCTCGGCCCTGGCCGCCGCGGTGCTGGAGACCCTCGCGGCGCGCGGCGCGGCGGTGGCGGTCACCACCCACTACGAGCTCCTGAAGACCCTGGCGGTGCGCGACGACCGCTTCGTCAACGCCTCGGTGGGCTTCGATCTCGCGACGATGGCGCCCACCTTCGCGGTGACCATGGGCGTGCCCGGGGCGTCGAGCGCGCTGGCCGTGGCGCGGCGCTTCGGGGTGCCCGAGGACGTGGTCGAGCGCGCCCGGGGGCTGCTGCCCGAGCACGCGGGCAGCCGCGAGGACGTGCTGCGGCGGCTGCAGGACGAGGAGCGCGGGGCGCGGCTGGCGCGCGCGGCGGTGGAGGACGAGTCGCGGGCCATCACGGCGCTGCGGGTGGAGCTCGAGGCCGAGAAGCACGCGCTGCGGGTGAAGGAGCGCGAGAAGCTGTCGCGGGAGGGCTCCGAGCTGGTGGGGCTGCTGCGCCGGGCGCGCGAGGAGCTGCGCGACGTGCAGGCGAAGCTGCGGCGCAAGAAGGTCGGCGAGGAGGACGTGCGCGAGGCCGAGCGGGCGGTCAACGAGGTGGCGAAGCTGGCCTCGATCGAAGGGGCGCTGGGCCGCGGGCTGGAGGCGCTCAAGCCCGTCGGGGCGGGGCGGCGCGCGGCGCGCGAGGCCGAGCTGCGCCCCGGGATGAAGGTGTACGTCCCGCGGCTGGGCAACACGGTGGAGGTGCTGGAGGCGCCGTCGCGGGGGCAGCTGCGCGTGGCGGCGGGGGCGCTGAAGCTGATGGTGGCCGTCGAGGAGGTGCAGCTCGAAGGCGAGGTCGAGGGCGCGGCCGCGGCGGAGCAGAGGGGCGGCCGGGGCGGAGCGCCGTCGGCGGTCGTGGGCGAGGCGGAGATGGAGCGCGCGCTGCGGGTGGACTCCAACACCTGCGACGTGCGGGGGCTGCGGGCCGACGACGCGCTCGGGATGGTGGACACCTTCCTCGACCGGGTGCTGGGCATGGGGTCGACCTCGGGCTACGTGCTGCACGGGCACGGCACCGGGGCGCTCAAGCTGGCGGTGCGGGAGCACCTCAAGCGCTCGCCCTGGGTGCGCGCCTCGCGGGCGGCCGACCCGGAGGACGGCGGCGACGCGTTCACGGCGTTCTGGCTGAAGGGCTGAGCGGGGCCGGGGCCTCGTCGTCGAGCCGCGCGATCACCCCGTCATCGACGCAGTCCGGCCGTCGCCGCGCGACCTGGGAGAGCGTTCACGCGGCGGCGTAGCAGCGGCCCGGGTCCGCCCCGTCGAGGGCCGCGCCCACCTCTCCGCGGCCCCCGCGCCGCCGTCCCTCCGCGACCTCGTTCGGATGAACCCCGGCGTGCGCTACGCCTTCGTCACGGGGCTCACCGAGGACTTCCTCGGGTACATCGTGCCCAGGTACAACTTCCTCCTCGACCCGGTGAAGCCATACCTCAACGAGCCCGCCGGCGACCACTGCGAGGAGACCCACTCCATCGGCCCGGGGTCGCAGCGCTTCCTCTACGCCCCGATGGAGTCCATCGTGCGCTGGCGCCCGTCGCCGTCACAAAAGTTTACCGTAGATCGTAAAATCACCCTTCAGACCGGAGCACCCCCCCCACCGTGATCGTCAGGCACACCGCACTTGTCCTCGCCGCCCTCAGCCCGTCGCGCGGCACCAACGCGCGCCCCACCTTCGTCGCCGACGCGCAGGTCGATGACTCCTCCGAGACCTCTGGTCTCCCGACGAGCCGCAACGCCGCCACGATGACCAACGTGGCGAGCCTCAACGGGCTGTACCTCTCGATCCAGATCCCGCCGTCGACCACCGCGACCTACGACGCCCAGGTGTGGGGCTCCCGCACGCAGGCCGCCGTGGCGATGGGCGCCGCGGGGCTCTCGCTGCGCTCCGAGGTGCCCGTGCGGGTGCTCCCGGACGCGCTCGGGACGGTCCACCAGCAGCCCCCGCGCGCCCCATGAGCGACCAGGCCAGCGACCCCCGACGGGCGCTCCCCATCGGGGTCTTCGACTCAGGGCTGGGCGGCCTCACCGTGGTCCGCCAGATCCGCCGGCTGTGCCCTCAGGAGGACGTGCTGTACCTCGGCGACACCGCCCGGGTGCCCTACGGCACCCGCTCGGCGCAGACGGTGCTGCGATACTCCCGGGCCTGCGCGCGGGCGCTGGTCTCGCGCGGCATCAAGCTCCTGGTGGTGGCGTGCAACACCGTGAGCGCCGTGGCCCTTGACATGCTGCGCGTCGAGCTCGACCTCCCGGTGCTCGGGGTGATCGAGCCCGGCGCCGGGGCCGCGGTCGCCGCCACGCACCGCCACCGCGTCGGGGTGTTCGCCACCGCAGGGACCATCGCCTCGGGCGCGTACCCGCGGGCCATCGCGTCGCGCTCGTCGCGCACGGAGGTCTTCGGCCGCGCGGCGCCGCTGCTGGTGCCGCTGGTGGAGGAGGGCTGGCTCGACGGCGAGGTGCCGCGGCTGGCCGTGGCGCGCTACCTGGAGACGCTCGCGGCCTGCGACGTCGACGTGGTGGTGCTCGGGTGCACCCACTACCCCGTGCTGCGCGAGCTCATCGCGGGCGAAGCGAAGCGGGTGCTGGGCGCCGACGCCGCGGTGGTCGACAGCGCCGAGGCGACGGCGGAGGAGCTGCGGGACTTCCTCGCGGCGCGCTCGCTGGGCGCGGCGAAGGCGGGCGACGGGCGGCTGCGGATGCTGGTCACCGACCGGCCGCAGAGCTTCGCGGAGGTGGCGTCGCGCTTCCTCGGACACCCGGTGGACGAGGTCGAGCAGATCGACCTGTAGGCCTGGGTCATTGCCTCGAAGTTCGCGCGGCCCGATGGCCGGGGTTCACCGTAGTCCCATGCGCCCGCCGCGCTCGGTTCACCGCCGGGCCTCACCGGCACCTACGGCCGACCGTAGCGAACGAACCCCCGCCAGCGCCCTCATACACAGCCCGGTAAACCCGCGCCCGGCCGCGGCCCTTGCGCGCGCGGCGCCCATCGGTGAATCTCCCTCCCGATGCGCCGAAACCTCACCGCCCTGCTCGCGCTGCTCGTCGGCCTGGCCGCGCCCGCGGTCGCCCCGGCCCAGCAGCACCGCCGCCGGCCCGCGGCCCGCCCCCGCATCAGCCTCTCCAGCTACCGAGCCATCAACCAGCGCTGGCACAACCCCACGGCCATCCCCGCGGCGCGCTTCACCAGCGACGGGCGCTTCGTCCTGCGGCTGCACTCGCTCAACGGGCTCGGGTCGGCCGAGCTCACGCCCGAGCACCAGGACGGCGGCTTCGACGACGCCCAGCGCGCCGAGGTGGCCCGCGTGCTCAGCGACCGGCGCACCGGCGCCAACGCCCCCATCGACCGCCGGCTCATCGACGTCATCTTCCAGATCGCCCGGCACTTCGAGGTGGGCCAGGTCAACGTGGTGTCGGGCTTCCGCCGCGAGTCGCGCAACAGCAACCACTCCCTCGGCCGCGCCGCCGACCTCGTGCTCCCGGGCGTCAGCGACGAGGCCGTCGCGGCCTACGCGCGCAGCATCGGCTTTCTCGGCGTGGGGGTGTACCCCATCAGCGGCTTCGTCCACGTCGACGTGCGCGCCCACAGCTACTTCTGGGTCGACCGCAGCGGGCCCGGCCGCACCGCCCGCCGCTCGCGCTCGCGCTCCCGCCGTCGCCGCGGCGGCGGGATGCAGGAGGTGCATGGAACGCTCGCGCAGCAGGCCGACGCCCGCGCCCGCGCCCTCGGCGTAGCGCCCCTCGGCGGCACCGCGGCGGCGACGGTTGCGCCCGCGCACGAGGGCGACGACGGCGACGGCGACGACGGCGACGACGGCGACGAGCAGCCCAACGCCCCGCAGGTCGCGCCGAGTGGCGGTTGACGTAGAGGTCGAGGCCCTCGTCGCGCGGGCCGAGATCGACCAGGCCGCCGCCCTCGCCGTCCACCGGAAGCAATGGCGCCGCGCCGCCGAGCTGCTCTCCTCGCTGGGCCGCGTGGCCGACGCGGCGGTGGCCGCGGCGGAGGGCAACGAGTGGCGCCTCGCCATGGACATCGCCCTCCAGGCCTCGGACGAGCAGGTGCTCGGGGCCCTCTGCGCGCGCCTCAGCCACGACCCGGGGGGGGTAGCCCAGGCGGCGGCGCAGGCGCGGCTCGCCCGGCGCGACGACGTGGCCGCGCGGCTGTTGGAGGAGACCCAGCCCCTGGAGGCCGCGGAGACCTGGTACGCCCGCGGGGAGTACGCGAACGCGGCGCCGTGCTTCGAGCGCGCCGACGACCCGGCGCGGGCGGCGCGCGCGTGGGAGCAGCACCTCGCGCAGACCCCGGACGACGCCCCCGCGGCGCTGCGGCTGGGCGCGCTGCGGGCCCGGCAGGGCGACGACGAGGGGGCCGTGCGGGCGCTCCAGGCGGCGGCGAAGGTCGAGGCCAGCGAGGCCGTGATGGCGAAGCTCGCCGCGGGGATGTGGCGCCTCGGGTACCCCCACGCGTCGCGGTACTGGATCGCCCGGCTGCGCGACCGCGACGCCGCGTGGCCGGTGGAGCCCGAGGCCTACGCGAGCCACCTGCCGCGGGCCGAAGGGGCGGCGAAGCGCTACGCGGGGCGCTACCGGGTGGTGCGCGAGGCGGGCTCCGGCGCGACGGGGCGCGTGCTCGAGGCCGTCGACGAGCTCACCGGCGACACGGTGGCGCTCAAGGTGCTGACCGTGAGCGACGACCGCAGCGCGGCCTTCGGGCGCTTCGTGCGCGAGGCCGAGCTGGCCCGCACGCTCGATGATCCGTGCCTGGTGCGGATGCGCGCGCTCGACCCCGAGGGGCCGACCATCGTGTACGACTGGATGCCCGGCGGCACGCTCTCGGCGCGGGTGGGCTCGATGCCGCTGCGGGAGGTCGGGCGGGTGACCCTGCGGCTGCTACACGCCCTGGAGACGCTGCACCGGCACGGGGTGGTGCACCGCGACGTGAAGCCCAGCAACGTGCTCTTCGACGCGGCGGGGCAGGCGCGGCTGGGCGACCTGGGCGCGGCGCACCTCGGGGACCTCGGGGCGACGGTGACCGGCGGGCTCGTCGGGTCGCTCCCGTACATGGCCCCCGAGCAGATGACCGGCGCGCCCGTGAGCGCCTCGACGGACCTCTACGCGCTGGGCTGCGTGGTCTTCGAGATGCTCACCGGGCAGGCGCCCTTCGGCGGCCCGGACTACATGGCACAGCACCTCTCCGAGCCCGTGCCCAGGGTGACCGAGCTGTGCCCGCGGCTGCCGACGGCCTTCGACGACGCGGTCGCGACCCTCATGGCGAAGTCGCAGGACGACCGCCCCCAGGACGCCACCGAGGCGCGCGCGCTGCTCTCGGCGCTGCCGTGGGAGCTCACCGACGAGCTCGTGCTGGAGCGCCCGACGCCGCGCAACGACCGCCGCTCGTCCGTCCCCCCTCCGCCGATGGACCGCGACGAGTCGCAGCGCGTGCGGGGTGTCGACAGCTGGGAGGACGCCTTCACGGGCGCCCGCCTCGCGCGGGTGACCACCTTCCGCGGGGCGCGCGAGCGGGTGCTCGCCTGGGCCCGCAGCGGCGCCCCGGAGCTGCAGACCGTGCTCGACCTGGACGAGGGCCCCACGGAGGACGCCTGGTGGCTCGCGGCGGTGAGCGCGACCACGGCGATGCGGGAGGTTCCGCCGCTGGCGCGGGAGCGGGCCCTGCGCGCGCTGGAGGCGGTGGGCGTGTCGCCCCTGGTGGCGGTCGACCTGGCGGTGGCCTGGGACGGCGACGACGCGGTGGTCCCGCTGGCGGCGGCGCTCGCGGCGATGGGCGTGCACGCCGCGGCGGAGTAGCCGCAGGGCGCCGGAGCGGAGCGAAATTGGAGGCCCCCGGGGGGATCTGCTAGGCCCTCCGCCCATGCGGATCGGGCGGGCGGAGTCGGTGCGTTGGGGCCTCGCGGTGGCCCTGCTGTGCGCGCGCGGGGCCCACTCGCAGGTGCCGCCGCGGCGGCTGCCGGTGAGCGGCCCGGTGGTGGCCGAGGCCCTCTCCGCGGGCGCGGCGGCCGACCGCTCGGACGGCACGGTGCTCCCCGCGGC
>CAIOSS010001065.1 GCA_903860995.1 uncultured delta proteobacterium
CGCCCCGCCCGCGGAGCTCGACGCCCTGGTGCGCCGCTGGCCGCGCGACCCGCGGGTGCGCTTCATCCGCGCCGCGGCCCGCATCAACGCCGACAACCCCGCCGGGGCCGAGGAGGACCTCCGCGCGGCCCTCGCCGAGGAGCGCGTGCTTCGGACGGGCTTCCGCGACCGGCGCCTGGAGGTCGAGGTGCGCTCGCTGCTGGCCCAGGTGCTGGCGCAGCGCGGCCAGGAGGCCGAGGCCCGCGCGGTGGTGGCGCCGGTCTGCCACGAGGGCCCCGGGGGGAGGGCGCCGCCGGGACTGGCGATGCTGGGTTACTGCGAGGCGCGGTGACGCGGCGGGACTTGCGATCACCCGAGGGTTCGTGAGAGGCGATACGCCACGGACGCCATGGATAGCTCTGAAGTCTCCGAACGAAGGCCGGTGCGTTACTGGGTAGGCCGCACGGTGCTCACCGCGCTGGGCTGGCGCGAGGAGGGGGTGGTGCCCGACGTGGACAAGTACGTCCTCATCGCGGCGCCGCACACGTCCAACTGGGACCTCCCGATCACCCTGGGCATCGGCTACACCCTGGGCATCGACATCGTGTGGGTGGGCAAGCACACGCTGTTCACCGGCCCGCTGGGTCCGTTCTACAAGTGGCTGGGGGGCATCCCCGTCGACCGCCGCGCCTCGCAGGATCAGGTGCAGGTGCTCGCGTCGCTCTTCGACGTGGAGGGCAAGCGCATCATGGTGGTCGCCCCGGAGGGCAGCCGCGCGAAGCTCCGGTACTGGAAGTCGGGCTTCTACTGGATCGCCCGCACC
Source organism: uncultured delta proteobacterium (assembly GCA_903860995.1). GTDB lineage: Bacteria > Myxococcota_A > Polyangia > Polyangiales > SCUS01. The sequence goes on from CAIOSS010001065.1 coordinate 803, forward strand.
GCCAAGGTGCCCATCGGCCTCGGGTACCTGGATTTCCGCCGCAAGCGCGGGGGCATCGGCCCGATGATCACCCCGTCGGACGACGTCGACGCCGACGTGGCGCGCATCCACGAGTTCTACGAGCGCATCACGGCGAAGTTTCCCGAGGAGTTCAGCAACATCGAGTTCCGCCCGCCGGGGGCGAGCGCCGAGCGCCCGAAGCGCCCGAAGGAGGGTCTGCGAGGGAAGATCTCGGGATTGCTCCACGGCATGGGGTGGACGTAGGCTCCGCGCCCCTATGGCGAACCTCACCCTGGCCCAGATCCGTCTCCAGCTCGATCAGGTCGCGTCGGAGTACGACGCGCGCTTTGCCGGGCAGTCGCGCGTGTCGCGCGACCTCAACGACCTCAACAGCCTGGTGCGCCGCGCCCAGCAGCTGCTGCAAGACCTCGAGAAGCTCCCGAAGTCGAAAGACCGCACGGAGACCGAGCAGGCCGCGCGCGACGCGATCAACCTCTACGACGCCGAGCGCAAGGAGATCATGAAGGCCCGCAGCCTCGGCCCGGGCTTCGAGGAGTTCTCGACCCTGCGCGGCGAGGCGAACTTCATCTTCTCGAAGTACCACCGGCACTTCTCGGGCAAGTCGCGCAACACCCGCGACCTCGGGCTCATCACCGAGATGATCGAGGACCTCGAGGCCGTCGAGGAGTCCATGAAGGAGATCTCCCCCGAGCTCACGGGGCAGCCCGGCATCCAGGAAGACCTCAACCTCGTGGCCGAGAACCTCAAGATGTACCGCGCCGAGCGCGCGGAGATCATCGAGGCCCGCGCCATGGGCACCGACGACGAGCAGGCCAGCGCCCTCGCCGAGGTGGCCAACGCGCAGTTCAACTTGTACGAGGGTCACTTCGCCGGGAAGTCGCGCGCCACGCGCCGCCCCGAGCTGCTCCAGCGCATGATCGACAACCTCACCGAGACCCTGGAGCGCATGAAGGCGCTCCGCGCCAAGGGCCTGCGCGTCGAGTACAACGAGAAGAACATCGAGATCGTCGAGCAGAGCCTCGGGACGTACCGCAGCGAGCTCACGGAGATCCGCAAGGCGCGCCAGACGACCAAGATCGCCGACCTCCAGGGCATGCTGGGCGGCGCGGCCAACGAGGTCTTCGAGGCCTACCGCAAGGCCTTCGCGGGGCAGGACCGGCGCACCCGCGACCTCGACCTGCTCACGACCATCTGCGACCAGCTCGGCGAGATCGGCAAGCAGATGGCGAGCCTCGGCGCCTTCGAGCCCACCGACCAGAACACCAAGAACCTCCAGATCGTCACCGACCAGCGCGTGCTCTTCGAGCGCGAGTACACGATGATCGAAGAGGCCAAGGCCCAGGGCATCCACTGACCTGACGCTGGCCCCGCCCGCGGCTTCGACGGCGCCCACGCAGGGTGTGGCCGTGGGTGGTGCTCGGCGGCGGCGGGCATCGCGGGCGTGGTGGGCCTCGTCCGGGGGCGGCCGTCGAGCGAGCGGGCGTCGCTCACCCTGTCGACGGCTCGCCCATCAACCCCTTCCCCGTGCAGTTCTATCGCGGCAGCGCCGACCTCGGCACGCGCGCCGGTCCGTCCCTGCTCGAAGGCTGGTCGATCACGTCGCCGTCCGCCGTCACGCCCTCCACCTTCGGGCGCGGGCTGCGCTGACGACCGGCCTACAGCGCCGGCAGCGCGCGGGCCTCGTCTCGGAGCGACTCGAAGCGCGCCATCTGCACCAGCGCCGTCACGTCGCCGCCGCGCACCGCGAGGTCCCGCCCGCGGCGCGACCGGGCCGCCAGCCTGCCCAGCGCCAGGGAGAGCTGCGCCGCGACGCGACCGCGCCCCTCCGCGTCGAGCGCCGACCCGCTCGATCGCAGCCGGGTGATCGCCGCGTTGACGTCCGCCACGTCCGCCGCGCCCGCGCGGGAGAGCACCCCGATGGCCACCACGTTGGGCCGCGGCGCCGCCGCCCAGCGCTGGAGCGCGGCGCGTCCCGCTGCCTCGTCGCGGGCGGCCGCGAGCGTCCGCGGGGCGGCAGCGGGCACCCCGAGCGGGCTGAACAGCACCCGCTCCCCCGGGCGCAGCGCGCGGCTCGCCACCGGGCGCAGCACCGCGTCGAGCTCGCGGATCTCCACGTCGAGCAGCACCGGGTGCTCGGGCGTCTGCCGGCGCAGCGCGGCGACCTGCGCGGGGGTGAGCCGCGTGGCCCGCGCGGGCGGCGCCGGGGGAGACGGCCAGACCGTGACCCCGTCGCCCGCCGCGGCGACGAAGGTGCTGCCGTCGTCGGCCACCGCGACGGTGCACGCGCCCGCGCGGACGATCACCCGCCCCGCGGGCGTGTCGACGCGCACCGCGTCGGCGGTGAGCGCGGGGACCTCGATGGTCGCCGCGCCCAGGCTCAGCACGAGCACGGCGCCGTCGTGGCCGGCGGCCTCGGCCACGCTTTTACCCAGCAAGGTAATCCGACCGCCGGGCTGCGCCCCGAGGCTGACCTCGCCGCCCGGGCCCACGAGCAGCGCGTCGCCGGGGGCGATCGAGCGCCCCACCGTGGCCGCCCCGACGCCCGCGTCGGCGTCGCGCCCCGCGAGCCGAAGGGAGCTGTCGAGCGTGGCGCCGCCGGAGAGCTGCACCACCGTGAGCCGGGCGACCGCCGGGAGGGCGACGGGCGCGGGCGCCGGGTCGGGGGCGGGCGCCGGGTCGGGGGCGGGCGATGGGTCGACGCGCACCACCATGGATCCGCCGTCGGTCGGAGCGGCGCTGCCGTGCCGCACGGCGCTGTCGCGCGGCGTGTTGCGCGGCGTACAGCCGAGGGCCAGCAGCATCAGGAGCCCGGGGGTGAGTGCGCTTCGCATGGGAGGGTTACCGGGGGCGGAGTAGACCCCAGGAGGCCGCCGCAGGTCGAACAACCGGCGGTCCCGCGCCCGGCGCGATGCGTTACGCTCGCGCATCCTCCGATGCGCCAGTTCATCTGTCTCACCCTCCTGCTCGTCACCCCGCTGGCCGCCGCGCAAGAGGGCAGAGACCCGCCCGCGGGCGACGTCAGCGCTGCCGCGGCGGCCTTCCAGGAGGGGCAGCGCCTGCAGCTGGCGCGTGAGCACGCCCGGGCCGCGGAGTTCTTCGAGATCGCCGACCAGGCGTCCCCCTCGCCCGCCGCGCTGCGCAGCGCCATCCGCAGCCACCAGGCCGCCGGCCACGCCACCCGCGCGGCCACCCTCGCCCTGCGCGCGCGCGACCGCGACGCGGCCGACCCGCAGAGCGCCCAGCTCGCCGCCGCGGTGCTCGCCGAGGCAGGTCCGCGGCTCACCCGCGTGCACGTCACCTGCTCCCCGGCGTGTGCCGTCACCGTCGACCGCCTCGCCGTCGGCGGCGCCGCGCAGGAGTCGCACACCTTCTTCGTCGAGCCCGGCGCCCGCGCGCTGGAGACCCGCTGGCCCGGCCGCGGCGTCCGCGCCCGCGCCCTCGACTGCGCCGCCGGGCAGAGCGTCGAGCTCTCCCTCGACGCGCCGCCCCCGGAGGCGCCCGTCGTCCCAGCCCCGACGCCCGCGGTCACCCCTGCGCCGACGCCCGTCCTCGTGGTCGCCCCGCCGGCGCCCCCGCC
>CAIOSS010001066.1 GCA_903860995.1 uncultured delta proteobacterium
CGTGGGCCAGCAGCACCCCGTCGAAGTCCCACTGGAGGATCCGGTCGACCTGCTTCCGGCCGAGCGCCCAGTCTCGCACCGCGATGCGCTCCAGGTAGCCCTTCCCCGGCCCGCTGTTGCCCATGAGGAAGGCCGCCGCCCTCGTGACCGGCGACGGGTGCTTCGACAGGTTGAGCAGCGCGTCGGCGCACACGAAGGTGCGCGTCGCCCGGTGCAGGAACACCACCTCGCGCTCGAAGCGCGACGTGAAGGGCAGCTGGTCGAGGTCGGCCTCCCAGGCGGCGTCGGGGCCGTCGCCGAGCACGCCCGTCCACGGCAGGTCGGGGCGCTTCTTCGCGAGGCCGGGGCAGCCCCAGAGCGCGGCCTTCGGGTAGGCCGACGTCCACTGGCCGATGTAGAGGTGATGGAAGAGGCTCGACGACACGATCGCGCGCACGGGGCCCAGCGCGTCGACCTCGCGGCGGGTCTCGGCGTCGAGGGCCACCGGGCAGTGCACGAAGAGCGACCCGTCGGAGAGGCGCACGACGTTCATGCGGGTGCCGGTCTCCAGGCCCCAGAAGCGCTGTTCGCGGGTGACGGTCCAGAGGTTGTCGGCGATGGGCTCTAGCATCGTCGCGGAGCATCGGCGCGAGGTACCGCCGGGCGCAAGCCGCGCGGGCGGTGATACCGTCGCGCCGTGAAGGCCCGGTACGTCGCGGCGCTGCTGGCGTTTCCCTGCGTGCTGCTCGCGGGGGGCACCGCGGGCTACATGCTGGTCGAGGGCTGGTCCTTCGCCGACGCGCTCTACATGACGGTCATTACGGTGACGACCGTCGGCTACGGCGAGACCCACCCCCTCTCCGCCGCGGGGCGCTGGTTCACGATGGCCCTCGCCCTCGGCGGGATCTTCACCCTGTTCTTCACCACGTCCACCGTCATCGCCCTCGCCCTGTCGGGCGACCTCGCCCGGCTGGCGCGGAGGTTCCTCATGGATCGCAAGCTCTCGAAGCTCAACGACCACGTCATCGTCTGCGGCTCCGGCCGCATGGGGAGACTCGTCGCGCAGGCCCTGGTCAAGTCGGGCCTCACCGTCGTGCTCGTCGACCTCGACGAGAAGGCCCTCGGCGCGCTGCAGTCCCCGTCGGTCATCGCCATCGCCGGCGACGCGAGCTCCGACGAGCTGCTCACCAAGGTGGGCATCACCCGCGCGCGCGCCTTCGTCGCCGCCCTCGGAGGCGACGCCGACAACGTCTTCCTCACCCTCAGCGCCCGGGCCCTCAACCCCGACCTCTTCATCGTGGCCCGCGCGGTGGAGGAGGCCACCGAGGCCAAGCTCGCGCGCGCCGGCGCCAACCGCGTGGTGGCGCCCTTCTCCGTCGGCGGCTACGTGGCCGCCAACGCCATCCTGCACCCGACGGTGCTCGACTCCCTCGACCTCGCCCAGCGAACCGGTCACCTGGAGGTGCAGGTCGAGGAGGTGTTCCTGCGCCGCGGGTGCGCCGTGTGCGGGCGCCCGCTGCGCGAGTCGCGCCTGCGGGAGAAGTTCGGGGTGCTCATCGTGGCGCTGCGCCGCGCCAACAGCGAGGTGGTCTTCAACCCGCCCGACGACATGGCGCCCGCCGAGAACGACACCCTCGTCGTCATGGGACGGCGCGCCGAGCTCGACCGCCTCGAGCGCTCCATCATGGTGCCGTAGAGCGTTGGCCCGATGGGTCGGGTACACGCCTTCGCGAGACCTCACCCCCAAGCCTTCGATCACCGGCCTCGCCCTCCGAAGGGGAGCACCCGCCCAGGCCCACGATCACCGGCCTCGCCGATCGAGGGGAGCACCCGCCCAGGCCTTCGATCACCGGCCTCGCCCTCCGAGGGGAGCACCCGCCCAGGCCCACGATCACCGGCCTCGCCCTCCGAGGGGAGCACCCGCCCAGGCCTTCGATCACCGGCCTCGCCCTCCGAGGGGAGCACCCGCCCAGGCCCTCCCAGCGCGCCCAGCCCGGGGCTTCGAACGTCGGGCTCCGGACGTCGGGCTCCGGACGGTTGGGGGACTGCCCCGGGGCTGTCGCCCCGGGTTGGGCACACTGGGAGGGCCTGGGCGGGTGCTCCCCTCGAAGGTCGAGGCCGGTGATCGCAGGCCTGGGCGGGTGCTTCGCTCGAGGCTCTCATTTCGCTGTGGAAAGGTACGGCCGCCGGGGGAGCCTCCCGCTTCTCCTTGCGGACCGTGGCGTTGGCGAAAGCGAGCGCGGCGACATCGGCCGTGACCCCCTCCCGCGCGACCTTCGCGCCGAGGCGCATTCCGCGCCGCTGCGAGCGCGGGGGCGACTTTTCGACACCCGCGAGCACCGATGCGCCGAGCGCCTCCAGCGCCACCGGATCGCGCGGGGTCTCGCCGACGAAGCCCCTCTCGGAGGGGTTAGAGCCAGGACCGCATTGGGCAAGCGGTCGCCTCACGCCACAGCGCTACGCCCCGTAAGGTCTCGCGCAGGTAGGCGACGATCGCCGCGGACTCGAACATCGACGTGCCCGTGTTGGGGTCGACCAGGTAGGGGACCATCATCCGCCCGCTCATCGCCTCGAAGGCCGCGCGCTTCGGCGAGCCCTTGGCGACGTTGTGAAGGATGTACGGGATCTCCAGCTCGCAGAGGGCCTCGCGCGCGAGGCGGCAGTACGGGGAGATCTCGAAGCTGTACAGCTCCAGCGGCTGCGCAGGGGCCTTCGAGGGCCGGGCGACGCCCCCGTGGCCCGCGCGAAAGGCCGAGCCCACCATCGAGCGGTGGAGGCTGCGCCACGGCGCATGTGGCGCACGGCCCTCAGCGTGTCGCAGCAATGACCCGCGGGACGGCGCGGCGATGGCGTTACGATGCGCGGGCCACTGGCGGTGCGTCGTCGTGCGCGCCACACACTGCCGCAGGAGAGGATCATCGAACCCGATGCCGTGCCGACCGCCGCCGCCGCTGCCCCGCCCGACCCTGCCGCCCGTGGCGAGGGCGGACTAGGCGTGCCGAAGCGGCGAGGGGGCGTGGTGCTCCTCGGGGCGCTCTGCCTCGCGGCGCTCGTGCTCGCGCTGCGCTACCGCGCCGGCGCCCAGCAGCGGGGGGCGTCGAGCGCCCGGGAGGCCGCCGCCGCGCGCGATCGCCCGGTGCCGGTGCTCGTGGTCGCGGTCGAGCAGCGCGACGTGCCGCTCTACCTCGAGGGCCTCGGCACCGTCGCCGCGTACAACACCGTCACCGTGCGCGCCCGGGTGGAGGGTCGCCTCGACGCCGTGCGCTTCACCGAGGGGCAGGCGGTGCGCCGCGGCGACGTGCTCGCGCAGATCGACCCGCGGCCCTTCGCCATCGCCGTGCGCCAGGCCGAGGCCGTCGCGGCGCGCGACCGGGCGCTCGTCGCCAACCACCGCCGCGCGCTCGACCGCGCCCGCGCCCTGCTCGCGCAGCAGATCGGCGCCCAGGCCGAGGTCGACGCGGCGCTCGGCGCCTTCGAGCAGGCCCAGGCCTCGCTGCGCGCCGACGAGGCCCAGGTGGCGGCCGCGCGTCTCAACCTCGACTTCGCTCGCATCACCTCGCCCATCGACGGCGTCACCGGGCTGCGGCAGGTGGACGTCGGCAACGTGGTGCGCCCGGGCGACGTCAACGGCATCGTGCTGGTGCGCCAGGTCGACCCCATCGCGGTGATGTTCTCGCTGCCGCAGGACGAGCTCGGGCGCATCAACGCGGAGATGGCCCGCGGGGCGCTGCCGGTGGAGGTGTTCAGCCGCGACGGGGCGACGCGCCTCGGCGTCGGGTCGCTCGCGGTCATCGACAACCAGATCAACCAGGCCACCGCCACGCTGCGGCTCAAGGCCGTGTTCGCCCACCCCGGGCGCGCGCTCTGGCCCGACCAGTTCGTCAAGACGCGCCTGCTGCTCACCACCGCGCGGGGCGCCGTCGTCGTGCCCGCGGCGGCCGTCCAGCGCGGGCCGCAGGGGACCTTCGCGTACCTCGTCGGGTCCGACCAGCGGGTGTCCGTGCGGCCGCTGCGGGTGGGGCGCATCGAGGGCGAGCAGGCCATCGTCGCCGAGGGTCTCCGCCCGGGTGACCGCGTCGTCGTGGAGGGCGCGAGCCGCCTGCGGGCCGGCGCCCTGGTGCAGACCCGCGCGGGCCGCGCGCCGTGAGCAGCCTCTCGGAGCCCTTCATCCGCCGGCCGGTGGCCACCTCGCTGCTGATGGTGGCGCTGCTGCTCGCGGGGCTCGTCGCGTTCTGGCAGCTGCCCGTCGCGCCGCTGCCGCAGGTCGACTACCCCACCATCGTGGTGGCGACGGCGCTCCCCGGCGCGAGCGCCGAGACCATGGCCTCGTCGGTCACCAGCGCGCTCGAGCGCCAGCTCGGGGCCATCGCGGGCCTCTCGCAGATGACCTCCATGAGCAGCTTCGGGACCTCGCAGATCACCCTGCAGTTCAGCCTCGACCGGCCCATCGCGGCGGCCGAGCAGGACGTGCAGGCGGCCATCAACGCGGCCTCGTCGCTGCTGCCGCGCACGCTCCCGTCGCCGCCGACCTACAGCCGCAGCAACCCCGCCGACACGCCGGTGCTCACCCTCGCGGTCACGTCGCGCTCGCTCCCGCTCACGCAGGTCGACGACCAGGCCGACTCCATCCTCGCGCAGAAGATCTCGCAGGTCGCGGGGGTGGGCCTGGTCACCCTCAACGGGCGGCAGAAGCCCGCCGTGCGGGTGCAGGTCGACCCGGCCGCCCTGGCAGGCACCGACCTCACCCTGGAGGACGTGCGCGCCGCCATCGCCGCCGCCAACGTGCACCAGCCCGCCGGGAACATCGACGGCCCGCGGCAGAACTACACCCTCGCCACCAACGACCAGATCGCCTCCGCGGAGGGCTTCCGCTCGATCGTGCTGGCCTACCGCGGCGGCGCGCCCATCCGGCTGCGCGAGGTCGCGACGGTGGTCGACGCCGCGGAGAACGCCCAGCTCGCGGGCTGGGCCAACGGGCAGCGGGCGATCATCCTGAGCGTGCAGCGCCAGCCGGGCGCCAACATCATCGACGTCACCGACCGCATCAAGGAGCTGCTCCCCCGGCTGCGCGCGGCGCTCCCGCAGGGCGTGGAGGTGACCATCGTCAGCGACCGCACGGAGACCATCCGCGCCTCGGTCGAGGACGTGGGGTTCACCCTCGCGCTCACCATCGGCCTGGTGGTGCTGGTGATCTTCTTCTTCCTGCGCAGCGTGCGGGCGACGGTGATCCCCGGCGTGGCCGTGCCCCTCTCCCTGCTGGGCACCTTCGGCGTGATGTACGCGCTCGGGTACTCGCTCAACAACCTCACGCTGATGGCCCTCACCATCTCGACGGGCTTCGTCGTCGACGACGCCATCGTGGTGACCGAGAACATCGCCCGGCACATCGAGGAGGGCGACGAGCCCTTCGAGGCCGCCCTCAAGGGGGCGAAGCAGATCGGGTTCACCATCGTGTCGCTCACCGTGTCGCTGGTGGCGGTGCTCATCCCGCTGCTCTTCATGGGGGGCATCATCGGGCGGCTGTTTCGCGAGTTTGCGGTGACCCTCGCGGCGGCCATCGGGGTGTCCGCCGTGCTCTCGCTCACGCTCACCCCGATGATGGCGGCGCACCTGCTCAAGCCCGAAGCCCCGGCCGAGCAGCGGGGGCGGCTCTACAAGCTCTCCGAGCGCGCCTGGGACGCCACCAGCGCGGCCTACGACGCCGGGCTGAAATGGGTGTTCGCGCACCAGCGGGTGACGCTGCTCTCGACCCTCGCCACGGTGGGGCTCACGGCCCTGCTCGCGGTGGCGGTCCCGAAGGGATTCTTCCCGCAGCAGGACACCGGGCTCATCGTGGGCGTGACGGAGGCGTCGCCGGAGGCGTCGTTCGAGCGCATGAGCGAGCGCCAGCAGGCGGTGGCCGACGTGGCGCGGGTCGACCCCGACGTGGCCAGCGTGGTGTCGTTCATCGGGGCCGACGGCACCAACCCGACGCCCAACACCGGCCGGCTCTCGATCACGCTGAAGCCGCGGGCCGAGCGCGAGGCCGACGCGGAGGCGGTCATCGCGCGGCTCCAGCGCAACCTCCGCCGCGTCGAGGGCGTGAGCGTCTACCTCCAGGCCGTGCAGGACCTCCAGGTGGACACCCGCACCGCCCGCACGCAGTACCAGTACACCCTCGAGGACTCCGACCCCGACGAGCTCGCCGAGTGGGCGCCGCGGCTCATGCGCGAGCTCCGGGGGCTGCGCGACCTCACCAGCGACCTCCAGGGGTCGGGCCTCGCGCTGGCCGTCGACGTCGACCGCGACACCGCCTCGCGCATGGGCGTCACGGCGCAGGCCATCGACGACACCCTCTACGACGCCTTCGGCCAGCGGCAGGCGTCGCTCATCTTCACGCAGCTCAACCAGTACCGGGTGATCCTGGAGCTGGGCCCGGAGCACCAGCGCGACGCCCGGGCGCTCGAGCGGCTGTACGTGCGCGCGCAGGACGGCGGCCAGGTGCCGCTCTCGGCCTTCTGCCGCTTCGAGGAGCGGCCGTCGCGCCTCGCGGTGATGCACCAGGGGCAGTTTCCGGTGGTCACGCTGTCCTTCAATCTCGCGCCCGGGACCTCCCTCGGCGAGGCCGTCGCGCTCATCGCCGCGGCCGAGCGGCGCATCGGGATGCCGCCGGGCATCCGCGCGCAGTTTCAGGGCGCGGCGCAGGCCTTCCAGGAGTCGCTGGAGAGCCAGGCCGTGCTCATCCTCGCGGCCCTCATCGCCGTCTACATCGTGCTGGGCGTGCTCTACGAGAGCTTCATCCACCCGATCACGATCCTGTCGACGCTGCCGTCGGCGGGCGTGGGCGCCTTCGCGGCGCTGCTCGTGACGGGCACCGAGTTCAGCGTCATCGCCCTCATCGGCGTGGTGCTGCTCATCGGCATCGTGAAGAAGAACGCCATCATGATGATCGACTTCGCCCTCGAGGCCGAGCGGACGGAGGGGCTCACCGCGGAGGCGTCGATTCGCAAGGCCTGCCTGCTGCGCTTCCGGCCGATCATGATGACCACCATGGCGGCGCTGCTGGGCGCGCTGCCGCTCGCGCTGGGCAGCGGGACGGGCTCGGAGCTTCGGCGCCCGCTGGGGGTCGCCATCGTCGGCGGCCTGCTGGTGTCGCAGGCGCTCACGCTGTTCACCACGCCGGTGATCTACCTCTCCATGGAGCGGGCCCGCGCCTGGGTGGCCCGCAAGCCGTGGCGGGGGCTGTGAGCCTCTCGTCGCCCTTCGTCCACCGGCCCGTCGCGACGGCGCTGCTCGCGCTGGCGGTGCTGCTCGGCGGCGCGGCGGCGTACACCCAGCTCCCGGTCTCGCCGTTGCCGCGGGTGGATTTTCCCACCCTCTCGGTGAGCGCCGCGCTGCCCGGCGCGAGCCCCGAGATCATGGCCTCGGCGGTCGCCACGCCCCTCGAGCGCCGCCTCGGGCGCATCCCCGGCGTCGCCGAGATGACCTCCAGCAGCTCGCTCGGGTCGACCAGCATCACGCTCCAGTTCGACCTCGACCGCGACGTGGCCGACGCCTCGCGCGACGTGCAGGCGGCCATCAACGCCGCCCTCGGCGAGCTGCCGCCGGGGCTCCCCAACCGCCCGAGCTTCCGCAACTTCAACCCCTCCGACGCGCCCGTCATGATCGTGTCGCTGACCTCCGACGAGGTGCCGCTCCCGCGGCTCTTCGACGAGGCCAACACCGTCCTCGCGCAGCGCATCTCCCGGGTCGAGGGCGTCGGGCAGGTGATGGTCGGCGGCGGCCAGCAGCCCGCCGTGCGCGTGCAGGCGGACCCCGTCGCGCTCGCCGGCGTCGGGCTCTCCCTGGAAGATGTCCGCGCCGCCCTCGCGCGGGCCACCGTCGACCAGGCCACCGGGTCGGTGTCCGGCGCCGCCCGCTCCCTCGCCCTCGAGCCCGACGATCAGCTCTTCGGCGCGGCGGCCCTCGAGCCCCTGGTGCTGGCCTGGCGCGACGGCGCCGCCGTGCGCCTGCGCGACGTCGCCCGGGTGCTCGACGACGTGGAGAACAACCGCGCCGCGGCCTGGGCCGATGGCCACCGCGCGGTGGTGCTCATCATCCGCAAGGAGCCCGGGGCCAACGTCATCGACGTCATCGCCCGGGTGCGCGCGCTGCTGCCCACCCTCACGGCGGCGATCTCCCCGTCCATCCACGTGGAGGTGGTGGTCGACCGCGCGACCACCATCCGGGCGTCGGTGCGCGAGGTCGAGGAGTCGCTGCTCATCAGCGTGGCCCTGGTGGTGCTGGTGGTGTTCGCGTTCCTGCGCAGCGCGCGGGCGACGCTCATCCCCAGCGTGGCGGTGCCGCTCTCGCTCGTCGGCACCGTCGGGCTGATGCACCTGCTCGGGTACTCGCTCAACAACCTGTCGCTGATGGCCCTCACGGTCTCGACGGGCTTCGTCGTCGACGACGCCATCGTGGTGACCGAGAACATCGCCAGCTGCATCGAGGAGGGCGACGGGCCCGTCGAGGCCGCCCTCAAGGGCGCCAAACAGATCGGCTTCACCGTCGTGTCGATCACCGTGTCGCTGCTCGCGGTGTTCATCCCCATCCTGCTGATGGGGGGCATCGTGGGGCGGCTGTTTCGCGAGTTCGCGGTGACCCTGAGCGTGGCCATCGCGCTCTCCGCCGTGGTCTCCCTCACGGTGACGCCCGCCATGTGCGCGCGCCTGCTACGGTCCGAGGCGGGCCACGCCCAGGGTTGGCTCTCCCGCGCCTCCGAGCGAGGCTTCAACGCGATGCTGGGCGCCTACGAGTCGGGGCTCGACCTGGTGCTTCGCCACCGCCGGATCACCCTGCTGGTCACGCTCTGCGCCGTCGCGCTCACGGGCTACCTCGGGTACGTCATCCCGAAGGGGCTCTTCCCGCAGCAGGACACCGGCCAGATCAACGGCTCGGCGGAGGCCCCGCAGGACGTCTCCTTCCTCACCGCCCGTGGCCGCCTGGAGGGCGTCGCCCGCGCCGTGCTCGTGGACCCCGACGTGCACCACTCGGTGGCCTTCATCGGCGGAGGGGCCGGGGCCCGGGGCTCGTCGGGCTCGCTCTTCGTCCAGCTGCGCGCGAAGCCCGCCCGCGCCGCCAGCGCCGACGAGGTGATCGCCCGGCTTCGCCGCACCCTCGGCCGCGTGCAGGGGATCACCGTGTACCTCCAGTCGTTGCAGGACGTCCGCATCGGGGGGCGGGCGTCGCGCACGCAGTACCAGTACACCCTCGAGGACGCCAACCTCGACGAGCTGCGCGAGTGGGCGCCGCGGCTGCTCGCCGCCCTGCGCGGCGTGCGAGAGCTGCGCGACGTGGCCACCGACCAGGAGAACTCCGGGCTCTCGCTGGCGATCGAGGTCGACCGCGACACGGCCGCGCGCCTGGGCGTCTCGATGCAGAGCCTCGACGAGACCCTGGCCGACGCCTTCGCGCAGCGGCAGGTCGCGATCACCCACACCGAGCTCAACCAGTACCGGGTGATCCTGGAGGCGCCCGCGTCGATGCAGCAGGGCCCGGAGTCCATCGAGCGGGTGTACGTGCGGGGCCGGGGCGCGGCGATGGTGCCGCTCGGGGCCATCGCGCGGGCGACGCCGGGCGTGCTGCCGCTGTCGGTCAACCACCAGGGGCAGTTTCCGGCCGTGACGCTGTCCTTCAACCTGGCGCCGGGCGTGGCGCTGGGACAGGCCGTCGAGGCCATCGCGGCGGCCGAGCGGCGCATCGGCATGCCCGCGGGCGTGCGCGCGAGCTTCCGCGGGACGGCGCAGGCCTTCCAGGACTCGCTCAAGAGCCAGCCGATGCTCATCCTCGCGGCGCTCATCGCCGTCTACCTCGTGCTGGGGATGCTCTACGAGAGCCTCGTGCACCCGATCACCATCCTGTCGACGCTCCCGTCGGCGGGGGTGGGCGCGCTCGCGGCGCTGCTGCTCACGGGCACGGAGTTCAGCGTGATCGCCCTCGTGGGCGTGGTGCTGCTCATCGGCATCGTGAAGAAGAACGCCATCATGATGATCGACTTCGCGCTCGAGGCCGAGCGGACGGAGGGGCTCACCGCGGAGGCGTCGATTCGCAAGGCGTGCCTGCGGCGCTTCCGGCCCATCATGATGACCACCATGGCGGCGCTGCTGGGCGCGCTGCCGCTCGCGCTGGGCACCGGCACCGGGGCCGAGCTGCGCCGCCCGCTCGGCATCGCGATCGTCGGGGGATTGCTGGTGTCGCAGCTGCTGACGCTGTTCACGACGCCGGTGATCTACCTGGCGCTCGACCGCTACACCCCGTCGCGTGGCCCAGGAGGCAGGCGCTGAAGATCACCCGCAGCGGATCGTCGGCGGTGGCCCGTCGCGGGCGGGTCCAGTCGAAGTCCACGGGGTGGGTCGGGTGCGCCTCGCTCAGGCGCGGAGGGTAACGCCATCCCAGGCTCGCAGCGGGCGATGTACCGTTGCGCGCATGCGGCGCGAGCACGGCTGGATGGCGGTGGCCTTCGTGGTGTTCGTCGCGATGAGCGTGGGCTTCTGGTGGTACGGCCGGGCCGAGGCGCCGACGGGCCCGCGGCGTCCGCCTGCTGGTGTGACCGCGGTCACGAGCGTCGGCGTCGGCGGTGTTGGTGCCGGGTCGTTCGCCACGGCCCCGCCGAGGCGTGCCCCCGACGTCGGCGGGTTTCGCCCGCTCACGGGGACGGTGCGCGACCGGGCGGTGCGCGACGACCTTCGCCGGCGCATCCTCGCGGCCTGGCTGGAGTCGCTCCCCCTGGCCGACGCCTCGGTGGACGCGGGCTCGGCGCTCTTCGCCCCGATGCCCACCCTCGACGGCGGCACCGTCGACCCGGCGTACCTCCGCGAGCGCATCCGGGAGGACTTCCTGCCGATGGCGCGGGGCTGCTACGAGCAGCTGCTCGCGCGGCACCCGGGCATCGGGGGGAGGGCGGTGACGGAGTTCGTGATCGTCGGCGACGAGCGCGTGGGCGGCGTCGTCGACGAGGTCACCGTAGAGCCCGGCGACGGCGGGCTCTCCGACGAGGGCTTCTCCACCTGCCTGAGCGGCTCGATGTCCACGATGGCCTTCCGCCCGCCGCCGGGGCGCGGCTCGTTGCGGGTGCGCTACCCGTTCGTCTTCACGCCCGACCCGGCCGACGCCAGCCGCTAGTACCGTTCCACAGGGGACTTGAAGGGTTGGGCGGAGCACCCGCCCGCGCCCGCAATTGCCGGCCTCGCCCTCCGAGGGGAGCACCCGCCCAGGCCTGCGATCACCGGCCTCGCCCTCCGAGGGGAGCACCCGCCCGCGCCCGCAATTGCCGGCCTCGCCCTCCGAGGGGAGCACCCGCCCAGGCCTGCGATCACCGGCCTCGCCGATCGAGGGGAGCACCCGCCCAGGCCTGCAG
>CAIOSS010001067.1 GCA_903860995.1 uncultured delta proteobacterium
CGTGTGCTCTTCCGATCTCGCGAGCGCGAGGGCCAAAAGGAACGACGGTCGCAGCGGTGTGCGCATCAGGCCGAAGGTGGGGGATGGGCGAAGCGATGGCGCAGCGCCGAGAGAGCTGTGTTGGCATGGTTCCGCGCCAGTAACCAGATCAGACAGCGATTTGGTGAAGCGCCGCCGCGATCGGGTGACAGCCCACCGCAGGGCGTCGGGCGCTTCGCCAGGGCGCGGGCGAACCGTGGTACCCGCCCCCACGAGCGTGGTCAGGGGTTCCCCGGACGCCGCCTTGGATCTCGCGCGGCGAGAGTATCCGCGGACCGGGCGCCGCCGTCGAGGCGCCCCGCTCGGATCTTGCGCACCACCTCGGACTCGTCGCCGTGGACCCTGCCCGCGTAACAGCGGAAGGTGACGCCCGCGGTCGGCTCCATGGGGGCGGCGCGAGGGGGATCGCCGCGCGGCGGAGGGTGCGCGGCGGCGGAAACCATGATCCCATCGACTCCCTAGGGGTGACGGTGGCTCTCGGCGGCGGGGCGTGTCGGCGGCGCTGTGGGTCGTCGCCCTGGCGGCCTGGGTGGCGGTCGGCGAGGCGGGCTGCGCCGTCGGGCAGTGCGCGGCCGACGTGGACTGCAACCCCGGGACGTTCTGCTCGGCGGAGCGGCAGTGCCGCGCGGAGTGCGCGACGGACGACGAGTGCGCGCCGGGGTGGAGCTGCAACGCCGACCGCGGCCGCTGCGTAGAGAACGAGCCCGAGGACGCCGGTCCGAAGGAAGACACCGGCGCCGCCATCGACGACCGGGTGGACGGCGGGTCGACCGCGGAGGTGAGCGTGGACGTCGGCCCGCCGGACACCGCGGCGGCGCCCGACGTGCTGGACGTGCCCGACGTGCCCGCGGTGATGGACGTGCCCGACGTGCCCGCGGTGATGGACGTGCCCGTCGCGCGGGACACCCCTGATGTCGTCGATGTGCCCGTCGATCGCGGGGTGGTCGTCGATGTCGTCGACGTGGTCGATGTCGTCATTTCGCCGGTGGACACCGGTCCGCCCGTGCGCCGGGCCTACCTTGACCCGTGCGCCATCGACGCGGACTGCGCCTCGGGCGCGTGCCTCACCACCAGCGGCGGCGCGCGCTACTGCACCCGGCCGTGCGCGGTGACGTCCCAGTGCGGCGACGGCTACCTCTGCACGCTCGCCCCCGCCGGAGTCACGTCGCGCTGCGTCCCCGACGACACCGGGCTCTCGTGCACGGCGACCGCCCCCAACTGCGCGCGATACTGCCTCTCCAACGCGGCCCGCAGCGCCGCGCACTGCACCCGCGAGTGCGACACGGGCGCGTCGTGCCCTGCGGGGTTCGCGTGCGAGGACGCGGGCGTCGGGCTGCGGGTGTGCGTCAACGTCGAGCGCCCGTGCACGACCAACCACGACTGCACCTCGGGCCTGTGCCTCGACGGCGGCGGCGGGTACCTCGTGTGCTCGTCGCCCTGCCGCAGCGCCGCCGACTGCCCGCGGCGCATGACCCTCGACGACGGCCGGGGCCGCGCGTTCACGCTGCCTCCGTACCAGTGTATCGCGGTGATGGGGCAGAGCCTCTGCGTGCCGCCGCTCTCGACGATCACGCCGGGCAGCGGGGTCATCCTGGGCAACGCGCCCCTCGGCGGGTCGTGCGGGGCGAACCCGTCGAGCAACCTCTGCTACAGCGGCGTCTGCGACACCGGGACCAACACCTGCGTGCAGGGCTGCACGCCCACGGCGGGCTGCCCGAGCGGGTTCGCGTGCCTCCCGTGGCAGCCAAACGGTACGGGTACGCCCGTGTACCTCGCGTGCCTGCGCGTGGTCACCGGCACCTCCACCGGGGCCAGCGCGTGCGCCCGCGCGGCGGACTGCGCGTCGGGGCTGTGCCTCGGGCCGCCCGTCGGGTCGCCGCCGCACTGCTCACGTTACTGCGCCGACCGCATCTGCCCGACGGGTCTGCGCTGCGTGCCAGACGGGACGGCCTACGACGGCACGCCGCTGTCGCTGTGCGTGCGGTGACGGCGGTCGGCGCCTCGCTCCCGACGACCTTCCGCCCGATGAGCCCCGCCGGCCATCTCCTGCGGGCGGCGCTCCTCGCCGGGTGCGGCGCGCGCACGTCCCTCCTCTAATACCTTTCCACAGGGGGTTTTGAAGGATTGGCGAGCGTCGCGGCGACTCCGCGGCCGCGGGGCTCCTGGCCTACCCCGGCATCGAACTGACGGTATTGATCCCGAGAATCCGAGACGGTCGTGGGCGGGCGCCGCAACCCTGCTCAGACACCTGCACCGCCCGAAGGGCTCAAACCGACGCCTGATCCCTTCGAGCACCGAACCTGTCAGGTAGACCAAACCTCTAGAAGCGATTTCCGATCCGTTCTGGCACGCCCGGGTCACCCGTCGCCGTCGCTCCGGTGAGGCGCGTTGGGCTCAGCGGCGCTTTCGACGGCGACGCGCGAGCGCTGCGCCGAGGGCGAAGAGCGCACCTGCCGCCGATGGACGACGAGCACCTGTGCCCGGGACGGCGCATCCGCAACCGTCACCCTGCAGCGCGAACACGCTCTGGCCCGAATCCGACGCGTCGGCCGTCGTCCCGCTGTCTCGCACGGTCGAAACATCCTCCTTCGCAGGCACATCCTGTGCGCTCGTGACGTCCTGCACGCTCGCATCCGTGGCCACATCGGTGGCGGCATCCGTCGAAGGCACGTCGGCGACGTCGGCGACGTCGGCGACGTCGGCACCGGCGTCCATCACGGGGGCGCGGCAGGTCGAGGTGACGAGGTCACACACCGACGCGGCGCCCGTGCACTGCGCGTCGGAGACACATTGCACGCAGGTTCCGGTTGCGCCCCCGGAGCACACGAGCCCGGTGCTGCACCCGCCTGCGCCGCCCGCGGCGACGGGCGTATGGGAGCAGGCTCCGTTGCCGCAAGCGTCTGTGGTGCAGGCGACGTTGTCGTCGCAGTCCGCCGCGCCCACGCAGGCGACGCAGGCGTTGCGCCCCATCGCATCGGGAACGCAGTACGGCGTCGTCGTGGTGCATCCGAGGTCGGCGCCGGCCGTCGCGCTGTCCACGCACACCTCACAGCGAGCGCCGCCGCCCGTGAGAGAACGGCAGTGCGGCGCGGCCATCGTGCAACCGGTGTCCGTGCCGGTCATCGAGGTGTCGCGGCACGCCGGGCCGCACACGCTCATCGAGTCAATGCGGTAGGTGATCGCGGTGTCGGAGTTGTTTCCGCACGCGCCGGCGTTGTCGGGAGAAGCAGCGCGCACCGAGCCGGCCACGCCCACCGCGAAGTCGTACGACCCACGCTCGGCCACCGTGCGGGCGAGGGCCGGGGAGGTCTGGCCGATGGTGGTGAAGCCCCCAAACACCGCCGCGCGAACGCCCGTCCCAGGGTCGAACTGGAGCAGCGTCGGCGAGCGAAACGAGGTCGGTCGATCGCCGAAGTCCACGACGCCCGTAACGTAGCGCGCGCGGTACGCCGTCCAGACGCCCACGCCCGGCACCGCGAGGCGCGGAGGCACCGCGGGCGCTGACGCCGGCTCGAAG
>CAIOSS010001068.1 GCA_903860995.1 uncultured delta proteobacterium
CTCACGGTGCCCGACGAGGCCGTGCGCGCGGTGATGCGCCGCCGCTACGGCCCCCCGGGCGGAGCGATGGCCCCCGACCGCCGCGACTGGTCTGCCGTGCTCGGCGCGCTGCGGCTCTGCCACGCGACCCGGTACACCCCGGCGCCCACCCGCAACGCCCGCGCGACGCCCGCCGAGCTCGGCGCGCTGCGCTGCGTCGCCCTCGCCCAGGTCGCGCCGCTTACCGTGACGGGTATTCCCGACGCCTTCACCCTGGAGCGCCACCTCGACGTGTTCACCCGCGGGGGCGGGCGCGTCGGCGTGACCCAGGCGAGCGCCGCCGAGACCGAGCGGGTGCCCCTCGACGCCGACGGCCCGGCCCTGCTCGCGACGGTGGGCGACCGCGTGCTCGCGCCCGACGCGCTCCCGCCGGGCGCGCGGATGGTGCTGTGCCCCACGTCGCCCGACCAGGGCCCGCGCGACGGCGTCGCCCTCGACGCCCGCGGGGCCTTCGCCTTCGACGACCGCGCCGCGGGCCTCTGGCAGGTCGTGATGCGCCCCGCCGACGACCTCCGATGCGCCCCGCAAGACCTCAGCCTCGCCCGCATCGCCGTGCTCCGCCCGCGCGACGCGTGGCTCCCGGTCGGGCTGCTCGACCGCGGCGCCATGTCCCTCGCCGACCCGTGGGGCTCCGTCCCCGGCGCGGGCGACGACACCTTCGCCTTCACCGCCCGCGACGGCGTGCCCGAGTGGCGCCTCACCGCGACGCCCGACGTCACCGCCGCCGTCAACGCCTTCAGCGCCTTCAGCACCGACGCCGAGCACGCCGCCGACGACAGCCCGCGCGTGAACCGCGCCATCCCCACCCGACTGCGCATTGAGCCCGAGCTCCACGCCCCCGGCCGCAGCGCCCTCGTGGTGCTCCTCGCCGACGGCGACGCCTGCCCCCGCTCGCCCGACGACCTCATCCGCAACCTCCGCGCGCTGCCCGCCGAGGGGAGCTTCCACGCCTTCCTCGCCACCGAGCGCGCCCCCGGCGCCCCCGGCGGCAGCTTCACCTGCCTCGCCCGCGCGCGGCTGCGCTCCACCCCGGCGCTCCTGCACCGCAGCGCCGACGCCGGCCCCTTCTACTTCCGCTGGGGCCTTCCCGGCAGCGTCGAGCTCCGCGCCCAGTACGAGCTCAGCTCCGCCTGCAACCGCGGCGACTGCGTCTCCGTCGGCGTCGCCGCGCCGCTCATCTACGCCCGCGTCTCGCCCCGCGCCCGCTTCCTCTCGTGGCTCACCCTCGACGTGTCCATCCCCGTGATGGTGCTCGCCTCGCCGGGCAACGGCCGCGCCCTGCACACCGGCACGGGCCTCGACCTCACCCTCTCCGGCGGCCCCTTCGCCTTACCCAGGATGGTAAGCTTCGGGGTGCTCATCCAGCCCACCGCCCTGGGGGTAGCGCCAGCGTCGTCCGACAGCGCCGTCAACATCGCGCTGCACCTCGGCGTCAACCTCAACTCCTTCTTCGAATACCTCCGGGGGCTCTGACCGATGCGCCGCCCCGCTGCCCTCGCCGCCATCCTCCTCGTCGGCTGCGCGCCGCCCGCGTTCTCCCGCGCGCCCGAGTCCCCCGCCTACCCCCCGCGCAGCGCGGCCCGCTCGTCCGTCGACCCCGCCGCGGACCGCGAGCGCATCGACCAGGGCCAGCGCGCGCTCCACCAGCGCGTGCCCGCCGCGGTGGCGATGCTCCGGGACTCCATCGAGCGCATCGTGTCTCAGCTGGGCGAGCGCTGCGTGCCGCGCAACCCCGACGGCGACGGGCTGCACTGGCAGGTCTCCTGCGCCACCGAGACCCTCTTCGGCCTCGGGGCCTTCGAGCCGCGCACCGACGCCGTGCTCGAGCGCTGGCGCCTCGTGGGCCAGACGCTCTCGCAGCTCCAGCTCAGCGCCAGCACCGACGCCCGCTCGCTGCGCGTGGCCATCTCGGGCTTCGCCGACCACGTGCAGTTCGCGAGCGACCACCCCTGCCCCGAGCTCGCCGCCTTCTGGAACGCCACCCTCCCCCCGGCCACGGACCACGCCGGGCGCAACGCCGCGCTCAGCTTCTGCCGCGCCGCGCGCATGGCCCGCGAGATCGCCTGCGCCTCGCTCCCGGCGGGCCGCTGCACCCCCGCCGCCCTCGCGACGCGCCCGACCCTCGCCTTCGCGGTCTTCGGCGGGAGCACCTCGGTGCTCGACCGCGCCCCGGAGCGCTTCTCCACGCCCGTCGCCCTTACCGGGTCGGGTATCACCCGCTGCGCCTGCCAGCGCTTCGCCGCGGACGCGTACGGCCCGCCGGTCGCGCCGGGCGTGAACTTCCCCGCGTGCCCCGTCGAGCCCGAGCGCCTCTTCGAGTGCGAGGGCGCCCGCCGGGTTGAGCTGGACGTGTGGCTCGACGTCGACCCGCGCCTCCCGAGCAACACCTGCCGCGCGCAGGCGAGCGACCCCAACGCGCTCGCCCTCGTCTGCTACCAGGACGCCTACCAGGCGCTCTCGCACCAGAGCGCGCTGCCGCGCCCGCGCACGGCCGTGGTCACCGACGCGTGCGCCACGCCCAACCCCCTCGGGTGGCTGGAGGGCAGGGCGCGCAACGCCAGCCGCCCCTGCGCCGCGGAGGTCAGTGTCTCCCGCTGAGCGGGCTCCGGTCAGCGAGAGGTCTGTGGGAGGGAGTTTAGGGGGAGCGGAGGCCTCGCGCGTCGGTCGACGACGCGCGGGCCCGCTCAGTGGATGGCTTCGAAGAGGCCGGCCGCGCCCATGCCGCCGCCGATGCACATCGTGACGATGCCGTAGCGGCCGCCGCGGCGGCGCAGCTCGTGGAGGAGCGTGGCCGTGAGCTTCGCCCCGGTGCACCCGAGCGGGTGGCCCAGCGCGATGGCGCCTCCGTTGACGTTGAGCTTCTCGTCGGGGATGCCGAGCTCGCGCTTGCAGTAGAGCGACTGCGACGCGAAGGCCTCGTTCATCTCGATGAGGTCGATCTGGTCGAGGGTGAGGCCGGTGCGAGCGAGCAGCTTGCGCACGGCGGGCACCGGGCCGATGCCCATGATGTCCGGCGCAACGCCGGCCACCTGGAAGCCGCGGAAGTACGCCAGGGGCTTGATGCCGAGGGCGTCGGCGCGGGCCTTCGACATCACCACCGTCGCGGCGGCGCCGTCGGAGAGCGGCGAGCTGTTGCCCGCGGTGATGCTGCCCTTCGCGGAGAACACGGGCTTCAGGGCGCCGAGCTTCTCGGCCGTGGTGTCGGCGCGCACGAACTCGTCGCGCGCGAAGGTCACGTCGTCGCGCACGTGCCCGGCGTAGCGCACGGCCATCACCGGCGCGATCTCGTCGCTGAAGCGCCCCGCGGCCTGGGCGGCGGCGGCCTTGCGGTGGCTCTCCGCGGCGAAGGCGTCCTGGTCTTCACGGGAGACGTTGTAGCGCGTGGCGACGTTCTCCGCGGTGATGCCCATCGGGGTGTACGCCGTGGGGAAGTTCGCCATGACCTCGGCGCTCACGGAGATCTTGTTGCCGGTCATCGGCACCATGGTCATGGACTCGACGCCGCCCGCGATGATGGCGTCGACGCTGCCGAACGCGACGCGCTCGGCGGCCTGCGCCACGGCCTGCAGGCCGCTGGAGCAGAAGCGGTTGATGGTCTGCGCGGACGACTCCACCGGGAGCCCTCCCAGCAGGCCGACCACCCGCGCGATGTTGAGCCCCTGCTCGCCCTCCGGCATCGCGCACCCGAGCACCAGGTCGTCGATCTCCTTCGGGTCGAGCTGCGGAACCTTCGACAGCAGGTGACGAATCACCTGACCGGCCAGGTCGTCGGGGCGGGTCCATGCGAGCGCGCCCTTGTGCGCCCGTCCAACGGCGCTGCGCACGGCAGCGGCGATCACTACGTCGGCCATAGGGGTTCTCGTCTCCTTAGTTTCGCAGGGGCTTGTTGTTCATGAGGAAGTACTGCATCCGGGCCTGGGTCTTCTCCTCGCCGCAGAGCGAGAGGAAGGCCTCGACCTCGAGCTCGAGCACGCGCGCCTCGCTCACCGGAGCGGCCGCGCCGTCGACGCCGCCGCACAGGATGTTGGCCACGTGCAGCGCCACCTTGGCGTCGTGCTCCGAGGCCTGTCCGCCCTGCACCAGCGAGAGCACCATCATCTTCAGCGTGGCGATGCCGCTCTCGCCGGGGAGCTTGAACTCCCGCGGCGCCGGCGCGTGCCAGCCGCTGCGCGCGAGCCCGAGGGCGCGCTGCTTGGCGTCGTGCAGCAGCCGCGCGCGGTCGAGGGTCACGCCGTCCGAGTGGCGGAAGAACCCGAGCAGCTTCGCCTCGTCGGCGCTGGTCGCCACCTTCGCGAGCGCGATGTTCTTGAACACCTGCGTGACGTAGGGGTACGCGTCCACCGCCACGCCTTCGGGGATGTCCCCGAGGGCGCGCCAGAGGAGGTTCATGCAGCCGCCGCCGCCGGGCACGAGGCCCATGCCGACCTCGACCAGGCCCGAATAGGTCTCCGCCGCGGCCTGCACCGCGCCCGCGCCGAGGCACATCTCCAGGCCTCCGCCGAGGGTCATCCCGCAGGCCGCCGCCACCACCGGCACCTTGGCGTACTTCATCCGCTGGTTGGCCGCCTGGAAGCGAGCGGCCAGCGCGCGGATGCTCTCGAAGTCGCCGCTCGACGCGCCCATGGCCACCAGCATCAGGTTGGCGCCCACGGAGAAGTTCTCGCCCTCGTTGAAGAGCACCAGCGCCTCGAAGTCACGCTCGGCGCGCGCGACGGCCTCCTCCTGGGCCTCGATCGTCGAAGGGTCGACGCTGTTCATCTTCGACTTCAGCGTCAGCGACGCCACGCCGTCGCCCAGGTCGTAGATCACCCCGCCCTCGTTCTCCCACACCGCCGCGCCCTTGCGCGCGCTGCGGAAGGGCACCGCCTTCGGGTCGCTCTCGCGCGCCTCGTAGGCACCCTTGAGCGGGTTGTAGACGGCGCCGTCCTCGCGGTACCAGCTCTTCACCCCGTCGGCGCGCATCGCCTTCACCGAGTCGGGCAGCGCCACGCCGTCGGCCAGCATCCGGTCGGTGGCCTTCGCGAAGCCGAGCGCGTCCCAGGTCTCGAAGGGACCGAGCTCCCAGTTGTAGCCCCAGCGCATCCCGTCATCGATGGACCACACGTTGTCGCTGATCTCGCCCACGCGGCGCGCCGCGTACGACAGGCCCCGCGCGAGCACCTTCCAGGCGAACCTCCCCGCCGGGCCCTCGTCCGCGGCCAGCATCTGCAGGCGCTCGCCCACGTCCTCGACGTCGCGCAGCGTCTTCACGAAGGAGCTCACCTCCTTGGTGGTCTTCTTCTCGCGGTACTCCCCCGTCGTGGGGTCGAGCGTCTGCACCCCGTCGGCGGTCTTCTTGTAGAAGCCGCCCTTTGTCTTGTCGCCGAGCTGCTTCTTCTCGACCATCGCGCGGATGAACCCCGGGATCGCGAACACCTCGCGGTCCTCGTCGGTGGTCAGCGCCTTGTGGCAGTTGTCGGCCACGTGGGCGAAGGTGTCGAGCCCCACCATGTCGGCCGTACGGAAGGCCGCGCTCTTCGGGCGGCCCATCGGGGTGCCCACGATCGCGTCGACGTCCTCGGGGGTCAGGCCGTCGGCGAGCATCTGGTGGATCGCCGCCATCATGGCGTGCGCCCCGATGCGGTTGCCGATGAAGTTGGTGGTGTCCTTGGCGACCACGACGCCCTTGCCCAGCACGTCGGCCCCGAAGGATTTCACCCGCGCGAACGCCGCCGGGTCGGTCTCCGCGCCCGGCACCAGCTCCAGGAGCTTCATGTAGCGGGGCGGGTTGAAGAAGTGGATCACCATGAAGCGCTTGCGAAACGACTCGCCGCGCCCCTCGAGCATCGCCGCGATGCGCAGCCCCGAGGTGTTGGACGCCACCAGCGTGCCGGGGCCCGCGAGCGCCTCGAGCTTCTCGAAGAGCTTGCGCTTGATGTCGATGTTCTCGACCACGGCCTCGATGATGAGGTCGACGTCCTTCACCTTCGCGAGGTCGTCGTCGAAGTTGCCGACGGAGACCAGCGTCGCGCGCGACGGGTGGAAGAACGAGGCCGGGCGGGACTTCAGCGCCTTGTCGAAGCCGCCCTGCGAGAAGCGATTGCGCGCCGCGCGGTCACCCGCCTCGGCCGGCGTGAGACTCGGCGGGACGATGTCCAGCAGCAGCACCTCCACGCCCGCGTTGGCGAGGTGCGCGGCGATGCCCGCGCCCATGACGCCGGCGCCCAGCACGGCGACCCTTCGGATGGGATGACTCATTCACGAAACTCCTTCGTCGCTGACCGACTTCCCCTCGCGCAGACCAACCGAGCGTTAGGGCCTTTCGGAGCGCGCGAGTGTGGTCCCGCGCCGTTGCCGCGACAAGCGATACCCCCACAGGGCCCCCGCGAGCCCAGAGCATCGAAGCTGCAAGAGAATTTCCTTGACAGCCGAAATCGCAAGGAAGTCCCTTGACGCGATCGCCGGATGGTGGACGGCGCGAATACGACAGTGCTATGGCACCGCCGAGGCCGTCGCGATCCGCGGCCTCGACGACTTCTTGTGTATGGGGATCGGTGTGGAGAGTCCCATGGCGAAGGCAAAGGCAAGCAGCGCGAAGCGCGGAAAGCCAACGGTGAAGGCCCGTCCCGCTCCTGCGACGAAGGCCAAGCCCGCGAAGGCGGCGCGGTCGGCGAAGCCCGCGAAGTCGGCGAAGCCGGCCCGCCCGACGAAGCCCGTCAAGCCCACGAAGGCTGCGAAGCCCGCCCGCGCGACGAAGGTCACGAAGCCCGCGAAGGCCGCGCCCGCGGCCGTCGTGGTGAGCGCGCCCGTGGTCGAGGAGGCCTCGTCCGGAGGCATGTCGATCAAGAAGAAGAAGGTCAAGCGGGGCGCCCCCCCGATGCTCCCGCGCCGCCTGGCGCGCCGGCCGCTGCCCTCCCCGGGCACGCCGCCGCTGCCGCCGAAGGCCACCCAGCCGGGCTCGCTGCACGCGCCCGCCCGATCGCCCGACGGCGCCGAGGGGCTCAAGGCGCGGCTCATGGCGGTCATCAACCTCCTGGGCAAGCTCCGCGGCCTCAAGCGCTCGATCAACAAGCAGTTCTGGGAGGTGGGCCTCGTGCTCGCCGAGCTGTCGAGACCGGAGCTCTACCAGGCCAAGGGATACGGCTCCTGGGAGTCCTTCGTGGAGCGCGAGATCGAGCGCGAGCTCGCTATCGGCCGCACCACCGCCGAAGACATGCGGCGCATCGTGCGGCTCTTCCAGCGCGACGCGGCCGAAGAGCTCGGCTTCGAGCGCCTCCGCGGCGCCCTTCGGGCCCTCTTCCCCGAGCCGGGCTCCGCGCCCGTCGGCGCGACGGTGGCCTGATCGCTCGTGCTCCCGCTGTTCGTTACCGCGGTCTTCGTCCTCCTCAATGGGTTCTTCGTCGCGGCCGAGTTCGCGCTCGTCAAGCTGCGCGCCACGCAGCTCGAGCGCATCTCGAAGCGCACCGACCCCTCCGCCCGCGCCCTCGTCGACATCTTCCATAACCTCGAGAGCTACCTCTCCGCCACGCAGCTCGGCATCACCCTCGCCTCCCTCGGCCTCGGCTGGGTGGGCGAGCCCGCCGTCGCCCACGTCCTCGAGGCCCTCGCGCGCCGCATCGGCTTCCAGACCTCCCCCGCCGTCCACTCGGTCGCCTTCGTCATCGGCTTCTCCGCGCTGACCTTCGCGCACATCATCCTCGGCGAGCAGGCCCCCAAGCTCGTCGCCATCTCCCAGGCCGAGAAGCTCTCGCTCCTCGTCGCGCGGCCGCTCCGGTGGTTCTACTGGGGCACCTACCCTGCCCTCATGGCCATCAACCTCGGCGCCCGGCTGCTGCTCCAGCTCACCGGCCACGGCGGGCTCAAGGACACCGAAGGCTCCCTCTCCGAAGAGGAGGTGCTCGGGATGATGACCCAGGCCTACGCCAAGGGGCGCCTCTCGCAGCAGAAGCGCCAGCTCCTCGAGCGCATGGTGCGCTTCACCGAGGGCACCGCCCGCTCGGTGATGGTCCCCCGCCTCGACGTCACCTTCATCGACGCCGACACGGACGTCCCCGCCGCCATCGCCCGCATGCGCGCCTCGGGCTTCACCCGCTACCCCCTCGTGGAGGGCAGCGACCTCGACAAGGTCGTCGGGTACGTGCACTTCAAGGACGTCATCCACGAGGCCGAGACCCCCGCCACGCTGCGCTCGATGATGCGCGAGCTGCTGGTGGTCCCCGAGAGCAAGGGGCTCTTCGAGCTGATGCGGGAGATGCAGCGCACGCAGCGACCGATGGCCCTCGTGGTCGACGAGTACGGCGGCACCAGCGGCGTGCTCACCCTCGAAGACGTGCTCGAGGAGATCGTCGGGGAGATCCGCGACGAGCACGACAAGGAGCACGAGTCGCCCACCGTCGAGGTGCGCGGCGACGGCATCGTGGTGGCCGCCGGGCGGGTCACCCTCAACGACCTCGAGGCCAAGGGGGTCGACCTCGGCGAGCTCGACGCCGAGACCCTCGCGGGCGCCGTCGTCGAGCGCCTCGGCCGCCTGGCCCGCGCGGGCGATACCGTGCGCTTCGGCGAGTGGGAGGCAAAGGTCGAGCAGGTGCGCCGCCGCCGGGTCGAGCGCGTGGTGCTCAAGTTGAAGCGCAACTCCAACCGGCCCCACCACAACGGCGACTGACCCGCCGCCCTGGCGTGGTGGCCCGGTTGGTGGAGCACACGGCTTCGCGAGACCTCACCCCCAACCCCCTCTCCA
>CAIOSS010001069.1 GCA_903860995.1 uncultured delta proteobacterium
CCGAGCGCACGACGCTGGGCCGCGCCCTGGAGACCGTGCGCGAGGAGCGCGAGCAGGCCGCCAGCGCGCTGATGCAGGCCGACGGCACCGTGCACGAGTGGCGGCGCTACGCCGAGGAGCGCACCCGCGAGCGCGACGAGGCGCGGCGGCAGCTGGGCGAGCTGGGCAACGACGCGGCGGGGCTGCGGGCCGCGCTGCACGTCGCCAACGCTGACCGGCAGCGGGTGATGGACGCCCACGCCCGGGAGCTCGCCGCAGTGCGGGCCGAGCTGGCCGCGGCGGTCGAGCGCTCACGGGCGGAGTCCGAGGCCGCGCAGGACGGGCTGACGTCGCGCTTCGAGGGGGCGCGGGCGGCGCACGCGATGGCCCTCCGCGCCATGGAGGACGACCAGGCCGCGGAGCTCGCCGCCGAGCGGGCCGGGCGCATCGCCGCGGAGCAGGCCACCGTCGCCCTCAAGCGCTCGATGGAGAACGAGCGCGAGCTGACCGCGGAGTCGCTGCGGGCCGAGCACCTCGACGCGGTGGCCGCGATCCACCAGGAGTACTCGGCGGCGCTGCGATCCGCGGAGGAGGCGGCGAGAGAGTCGCTGCGGGCGGCGGTGGCTGCGGCGGCGGAGGCCCTGCAGGCCGCGCAGGAGGCCCTGCAGGCCGCGGAGGAGGCTGCGGCGGCGGGGCGCCGGGCACTCGAGGACGAGGCGAGCGCCGAGCGGGCGCGGGCGACGGACCTGGAGCGCGAGCTCGAGGCGACGCGCGAGGCGCTGGGCACCTACGCGACGGACACCATCGAGCGCATCGAGGCGGCGGAGCGGACGGCGCGCGAGGCCCAGGGGTACCGCGATCGGTACGCCCGCAAGCTGGCCGCGGCGATGGAGCAGGTGCGGGTGCTGCGCACGGACGCGGAGTCCGAGGCGCGGGCCCAGGGCGAGGCGCTCCAGGGGCTCGGCGGGATGGTCGGGCAGATGACCGCGCGGATGGTGCTCCAGGCGGCGCGGGACCTCGCGGCGCGGGCCGGGCGCGAGGCCCCCGGGGGCGAGGATGTCGACGCGGCGATCGCGGCGATGACCGACGCGGTGCCCGCGGAGGTGGCCGACGAGCTCTGGGTCCAGCGCGAGGCCTTCATGGACGCTTCGTACGTGGAATGAGCCCGTAGGGCTTGAGCCGGGGCGCGCGGCTGGTTATCAGCCTCGCCCCATGGGAACCACCGAAGCAACCGCGCCCGAGCACCACTCCTTCCAGGCCGAGGTGAGCCAGGTCCTCGACCTGGTGATCCACTCTCTCTACAGCCACCGCGAGGTCTTCCTCCGGGAGCTGATCTCCAACGCCTCCGATGCCATCGACAAGCTGCGCTTCCGGTCGGTCACCGAGGAGGGGTTGCTCGGCGAGGAGGAGCTCCGCATCCGGCTGATCCCCGACGAGGCCGCGGGCACCCTCACCATCGAAGACAACGGCGTGGGGATGACCCACGACGAGCTGGTCGAGAACCTCGGCACCATCGCCCGCTCGGGGTCGAAGACGTTCCTGGAGGCGCTCAAGGCCAAGGGGAGCAAGGCCGACCTGATGCTCATCGGGCAGTTCGGCGTCGGGTTCTACGCCTCGTGGCTGGTGGCCGACCGGGTGACGGTGGTCTCCCGCGCGGCGGGCCACGAGGAGGCCTGGCAGTGGTCGTCCAACGCCAAGGACGGCTTCGACCTCGCGCCCGCGACCCGCGAGGCCCGGGGCACCTCGGTCGTCCTGCACCTCAAGGACGACCAGAAGGACTTCCTCCAGACCTGGCAGCTGCGCGACCTCGTGCAGAAGTACTCGGACTTCGTCGGCCACCCGATCGAGATGCCGCGCGACAAGGACGAGCCCAAGGAGGGCGAAGAGCCCAAAGAGGAGGAGGCCAGCTTCGAGGCGGTCAACCAGGCGCGCGCGCTCTGGCAGCGACCCCGCGCCGACATCACCGACGAGCAGTACAAGGACTTCTACAAGCACCTCACCAACGACTGGGAGGAGCCGCTCGCCTGGGCGCACTTCAAGGTCGAGGGCTCGCAGGAGTTCACCGGGCTGCTGTACCTGCCGAGGCGCCCGCCCTTCGAGATGGACACCCCGGGCGAGGGTCGCCGCGGGGTGAAGCTCTTCGTGAAGCGGGTGTTCATCATGGACAACTGCGACGCGCTGGTGCCCCTCTGGCTGCGCTTCGTGCGCGGTCTCATCGACTCCGACGACCTCCCGCTCAACGTGTCGCGCGAGACCCTCCAGGACTCCGCGGTGGTGCGCGCCATCAAGAAGCAGGTCGCGAAGAAGACCCTCGACCGGCTCGATGAGCTCGCCAAGGACTCCCCCGCCGACTACGCGACCTTCTGGGCGCAGTTCGGCAAGGTGGTGAAGGAGGGCCTTCACCTCGACTACGAGTACCGCGAGCGCCTCGGCAGCCTGGTGCGCTTCGAGAGCTCGCTCGGCGACGGCATCGTGTCGCTGGCGGAGTACGTCGGGCGCATGAAGGAAGGTCAGGAGGCGATCTACTACTCCATCGGCGAGACGCGGCAGGCGGCCGCCAAGTCGCCCCACCTGGAGGCGCTGCGCGAGCGCGGCTACGAGGTGCTCTACCTCTTCGACCCCATCGACACGCTCGCGGCCGACGGGCTGAAGGACTTCCAGGGCAAGAAGCTGGTCAACGTGGCGACGGCCGACCTGAAGCTCGACGTGAGCCCCGAGGCGAAGCAGAGCGAGGAGGCCGCCGCGGGCAACATCA
>CAIOSS010001070.1 GCA_903860995.1 uncultured delta proteobacterium
GGTGCGGCGCCTCGGCCACCGCGGGCGCAGGCGGCGCGGGCGGGAGCGACCCGCGCGGCGGGGCGACGACCCGGGTCGCCGGGACGACGGGCTTCAGGTGCACCGGGCACAGCTCCGCCGCCGCGGGGTGCGGCATTCCGCAGAGCTGACACCGGATGAAGCGCTGGGCCATTGGGGAGCGAGGCGGGAGTATAGATCCGTGCGAGACGCCTACGTCGGTAGCAGCCCACGCTTCGCGAGCACCGCCCGCACCTCGGCCTCGCGTGACCGCGGAACGGACACCCGCGTTGGCATTCCCCCGGCCACGCCGAGCATGGCGAGGAAATCGAGGCCCGAGTCGAAGGCCGCGGCGAGCGTGACGTTCTGCTCGTCGGTGAGCACCGACACCGGGGCGCGTTTCTGCCCGAGCAGCAGCAGCTCGGTCTTGTCGACCTCCCGGGGCTTGAGGTCGGTGATGTCGCACCACGCGACCGATCCGGAGACCACGTATCGGTCGCCCGCGACGTCGCGCGTGCGCTGCTCGGTGGCGTCGTAGCGGGCGGCGGCGGCGGCGATCTCGCCCCCCACCTGGGGGTCGGCCGCGCGGCCCACGAGCCAGGCGACCGCCCGCCCGAGGAAGGCGTCGTCGCGGCCTTCGATGCGCAGCGCCCGGTCGACCAGGGCGCCCCGCGCGGAGAGCGTGCCGGTGCGGGTGTCCACCGCCCGCGCGTCGTCGTCGGCGCCGGGGTAGGGCTCGACCCCGCCCAGCAGCCACTTGGCCGCGGCGTAGAGCCCGTCGAAGTCGTTGTGGCAGACGACGGTGTCGACCGGCCCGGTGCGCGCCACCATCTCCGGGGTGATCATCTCCGGGCAGGCGCCGTGCACGGCCTTGGTGCAGAGCGTGAAGCGCGGGTCGTCGCGGAAGCTCGGGTGGAGGTTGTGGTCGTGGTGGTCGACCCAGGCCGCGAGGCGCTCGCCGAGGCCCGCCAGGAAGGGCCCGGTGACCTTCTCGAAGCTCGACCCGGTGCCCGCGGCGGCGAAGGCGATGTCGAGCACCACCACGCGGCCGACGAGGGTCGAGGGGCGGGGGAGCTTGCGGGGGGTGGCGAAGACGAGGTGCGCCGGCGTCACGCGGCGGGTTCGACCGTCTTGATGGCGTCCCGGGCGAGGGCGCCGGAGCCCTTGTTGGCGCCCGTGTCGAAGCCGGCCGGCAGGCCGCCGTCGAAGTCCGAGAAGGTGAGCCGGTGCTCGTCGGCGCCGATGAGCGTCGCGGTGACGGTGCGCCCGTCGAGGGTCTCGACGACGACGCGCTTGTCGAGGTGCCGCGCCCACGGGTCGCTCGACTCGTCGAGGTTCAAGAAGATCTTCATCTGCTTGAGCCACATCTCCTGGCCCCGCGGGTCGGTGGTGTCGAGCCGCAGCTCGTTGACGAGCTTCACGCTCATCGCGATCCAGTCCTTGTAGCAGGGCGAGCAGACCTTCTGCTGGATCTCCTCGCCGAGCGGGCCGAGCCTCGTCCCGGCGCGAAACGGCGGGGCGGTGAGGGCGGGCTTCTCCTCGCCGCACTTGATGCACTTCACGGTGGTGGTCATGGCGCGGCGACTTATGCGACACCACCCCGCGACCTGCAAGCGTCGCGCTCCCCCGATGGCCCCCCCCCGCGCCAGCTTCGAGACCGTCACCGTCGACCGGGTTACCCGCGTGTACGGCGTCACCCGGGCGCTCGCGGGCGTGAGCGCGACCTTCCGCGCCGGCGAGGTGGCCTCTCTCGAGGGCGGCAACGGCGCAGGAAAGAGCACCCTGCTGGGCATCCTCGCGACGCTCGCGCGGCCCACCGCGGGCGAGGTGCGCTGGGGGGAGTACCGGATGCCCGACGACCGGGAGGCCATCCGCGCGACGGTCGGGCTCGTGGCCCACGAGGCGATGGTCTACCCCGACCTCACGCCCCGCGAGTCGCTCGCCCTCATGGCCGCGCTGCACGACCTCGACGACCGGGGCGCCCGCATCGAGGCCTCGCTCGCGCGCGCCGGGCTCACGGCCCTGGGCGACCGCCCCGCGCGAACCTTCTCCCGGGGGCAGCTACAGCGCCTCGCGGTGGCGCGGGCGGAGCTGCACGACCCGACGCTGGTGCTCTTCGACGAGCCCACCACCGGGCTCGAC
>CAIOSS010001071.1 GCA_903860995.1 uncultured delta proteobacterium
ACGGCAGCGGGTGGGCGGCCCTCGCGGCCTGCCACGAGGCCGCGGGGGAGCGCTGCACGGACGGGCGCTGCGGTGACCCCTGCGCGCCGCAGGAGGGGTCGCGGGGCTACCTCGGGTGCGAGTACTGGGCGACGCAGACGCCCAACAGCCAGCTCGACCCGGCCTTCGAGTTCGCGGTGGCGCTGGCCAACCCGCAGTCCTTCCCGGTGACGGTGCGCATCTCCGGCGGTGCCCTTCGCACGCCGCGGACGGAGACCCTGGCGCCGGGCGCGGTGCAGGCCGTGACGCTCCCGTGGGTACCGGCGCTGGTGCAGACCTCGCCGGGCAACATGGGCTGCACCCCGGGCGCCCCGTGCCGGGGATGGCCCCCGGCGACGACGGGCACGGTGGTGGGCGGCGCGTACCACATCGAGGCCACCGGGCCGGTGGCGGCGTACCAGTTCAACCCGCTGAGCTTCGAGCGCGGATCGGGCTTCAGCTCGTACTCCAACGACGCGTCGTTGTTGTTGTCGCAGCGCTCGCTCACCGACCGGTACATCGTGCTGACGGCGCCGCACTGGACGCCCGCGCGGGGGGTGGTGCTGGGCGGCTTCATCGCGGTGACGGCCGTGACGGGGGAGACCACCTCGGTGACCATCCGGCTGCCGGCCAACGCGGGCGTGGTGGGCGAGACCGGGACGGTCACGAGAGACAACCTCACGCCGGGGGATGTGTTCCTGCTGGTGGGCGGGGCGGCGGGCGACCTGAGCGGCGCGCTCGTCGAGGCGAGCGGGCCGGTGGCGGTCTTCGCCGGGCACGACTGCACCAACGTGCCGCAGTCGCGCCCCGCGTGCGACCACCTCGAGGAGCAGGTGGTGCCGCTGGAGACGCTGGGGCGGGACTTCGTCGTGACCCCGTTGATCGACCGCCCGGGCGTGGCCTCGATGGTGCGGGTGGTGTCGCCCTTCGACGGCGCGACGCTGCGCTTCGACCCGCCCTCGGTGCACCGCTCGGTGCGCCTCGCCGAGCGGCAGGTGCTGCAGTTCCAGACGCCGTCGGCGTTTCGCATGACCTCGTCGCGGCCGGTGCTGGTCGCGCAGTTCATGTCGGGCCAGGGGGACAACGGGACGAGCGCCAGCGCGGGCGACCCGGCGATGGTCTACGAGGTCCCGTCGCAGCAGTTTCGCGACCGCTATGACCTGCTCGTGCCGGACACCTACACCCGCAATTACCTCGGCGTGGTGGTGCCCCACGGGGCGCGCGCGCTGCTCGACGGCACTCCCCTCACCACGACGCGCACGGTGCTGGGCCCGTGGGACCTGCTCTCCACGCCGGTCACGCCGGGGGCGCACCGGCTGCGCACGGCGGAGGGCGTGCCGCTCGGGGTGAAGGTCTACGGGACCGCGCGGTTCACGTCGTACATGTACCCGGGCGGGCTCGACCTGCAGCTGCTGCCGCCGGGGTGATCGGGGCGCGGCGCCTCGCTCATACTCAGTTGATACCAATCTTGCCGCTTTGGCGGCCGCCCGTTGGTGAGACACGCCGCGCGTTTGACGCTGGGGTTCGCGCGTTGGCGCTCACCCCAGGCTATCGCACGAGGGCGCCCCCGCAGTCGCGGGGGCTTTCGAACAGGAACATCACTTCGAGTGTGCCCGCCTTGTCCGCCCGGCCTTCCGGAAGGTCCATCGAGTGTCGGTCCGAAAGCCCCCGCGACTGCGGGGGCGCCCTCGTGCGATAGCCTGGGGTGAGCGCCAACGCGCGAACCCCAGCGTCAAACGCGCGGCGTGTCCCACCAACGGGCGGCCGCCAAAGCGGCAAAGATTGACACCCAGTTGGTATGAGAGGGGATCGAGCTACGCGGCGTCGGCGTCCGCGCGGCGCTCCGGGCGGTGCATCGGGACCCCGGAGGCCATCGTGCGGCGCGTGCCCTCGTTGGTGTGCTTCGACACCAGGTTGAACCACTCCATGCCCGGCAGCTTCGCGATGGTGGCGTCGGTCTCCGCGAGGCGCGCCCGGCCCGACTCGTCGCCGAAGAGGTACGCGCCCACGAAGTCGCGGTCTTCGGTCGGGGCCATGGAGCCGCCGACGGGCTCCCACAGGGCCTTGAGGGAGAGCGTGGCCATGCGCCGCGCCAGGGCCGAGTGCTGCAGCCGCCGCTTGCCCTGCTGGTAGTAGAACGCGAAGTGCCGGCGCTCGTCCTTCACGATGCGCCGCGCCACCGCGG
Organism: uncultured delta proteobacterium; assembly: GCA_903860995.1. Taxonomy (GTDB): domain Bacteria; phylum Myxococcota_A; class Polyangia; order Polyangiales; genus SCUS01. The sequence goes on from CAIOSS010001071.1 coordinate 2,204, forward strand.
CGACGATGGGGTTGGCGGACAGCTCGGCCAGGCGGCTGTACGCGTGGATGGCCGTGAGCTCGTTGATGGCGCCCCAGGTCATGTGGGTGGCGAGGAAGTCCTTGGAGAGGAAGGACAGCAGCCGGCCGCCGAAGTCCTGGATGACCTCGGTGCTCTTGCGCGGGCGCGCGAACTCCTCGATGGAGCGCCGCGACGGCTCGTGGCCGCAGACCTCCACGAGGCGCGCGAGCACCCGGCCGTGGAAGCACTCCTCGTAGCCCCAGCACACCATGAAGGCCCGGGCCTCGCTGTCGGCGAGGGCGTGCGTCTCCATGAGGGCCTTCATGTAGTGCACGGTGTAGAACTCCGTGTCCTGCATGTACCGCATGACCCGCACCTCGCTGGGCGAGAGCGGGTACTTCGCGGCGTCTTCGACGCGGATGCCCGAGAGGTCGAGCGGCCGCGACGCCGAGATGAACTTCTCGATGTTGAACGCCGGCACTTCCTCGAAGGCGCGCGCGCCGGTGCCGGGGGGGGTGGAGCTGGTGTTGTTGGTCGTGGTCATGGCGTCGCCTACTACGATTCCGTGGGGGTGTGTGGATGGGATGGACAGCCTGCGTCGAGGGCGTGCTGGGCCTCTTCGGCCTCCTTCGCCCGGCGCTCGAGCACGTCGGTGCCGAGGTAGCGGAAGACGTACGCCCCGCCGACGAACATGCACAGGAAGAGCGCCAGCATGCGCCAGAGCACCAGGTAGGGCAGCTCGTACGCGGCGGGCACCCACGGGGACATGAGGGTGTTCGAACCGGCCTCCGCGATGCCCGAGGCGCCCGGCGTGGGCGAGAGGTAGAGCGCGAAGTTGAGCAGGGACTGCACCGTGATGACCTGCGCGAAGTCCGGGCCCACGGCGACGAAGCTGCGCGGCGTGGTGCTCAGCCCGAGGCCCTTCAGGATGAAGAAGGCGACGGAGAAGCGCGCCCAGAAGAAGGCCACGGTGAGCAGGAAGGCCTGCGCCACCGCCCAGCGCCCGCGCCGGACGTACACCATGAAGCCCTCGTGCACCCGGTCGACCGCGCGCTGGAGGCGCTCGCCCACGACCCCGCGCTGGAGCGACGGGCTCTCGCGCAGGCCCTTGAACCAGGGGAGGCGCGCGAGGCCGAGGCGCAGCGGGTGCCACAGCACCGCGAGGGCGCGGCCGCCGACGCGGAAGGCCCACTTCAAGAGAGGCGGGTGCACCACGCACAGGATGAGCGAGAGCAGCGCGCTGCCGAACACCACGGTGGACAGGCCCATGAGCCAGTCGAGGCCCGCGGCGCCGGGCACCACGAGCAGCCCCTGGGTGCGCAGGGCGAGGAGCACCGCGGCCGAGAGCAGGAAGAAGAGCAGGGTGCAGAAGGCCGTGAGGAGCTCGGCGGTGGCGATGGCGTCGAAGGGCATGCCGCCCTCGACCAGGGTGGCGACCTGCGCGACGGGCGCGCCGAGCTGGCCCGGCGTGACGCCCGCGACGAACATCAGCACGAACTCCGACGCGACCGCGGTGCGCCAGGTGAGCTTCGGGCAGAGCACCCGGCCCAGTACGTACATCCGCGTGCCGCCGCAGACGCCCTCCTGGAGGGCGAAGCCGACGGCGACGAGGATCCAGAGGGGGTGCAGGTCGGAGAGGCCCTCGGCGAGGTCGGCCCGCTTCACCGCGACCGCGCGCCAGAGGAGGTACGCGAAGGTCGCCAGGGTGAGCGCGACGATCAGCTGGATGCCACGGATGAGGGCAGCGCGGTTCACCGGGGGTCGTCGGGGGAGCGGGCCACGTTGGGCGGAGTGGAGGGGGGGGGGGGAGGGGGGTTCAGGGTTCGAGGCGCTGGAGGCTCGCGAAGCCGGCGCGCACGTAGCGCATCGACGAGAGCCCGAGCACCACCGCCACCATGGCGGGGAGCGCGACGCCGACGGAGGGATCGATGCCGATGCCGGCCATGCGCAGCAGGGGGATGCCGCCGATGAGGCCGGCGGTGACGAGGAAGATCGGGTCGACCGGCGAGCGCTCGCCGCGCAGCCGGAGCGAGAGCATCCGGGCGCCGAAGAAGAGGTTGGCGCCGGTGGCGAGGGCGACCGCCGAGAGGGTGGAGACGTCGCCGCGGACGCCCGCGAAGGCGATGGCGGCCTGGGCCGCGAGGAAGGCGAGGGCCGGGGCGATGGGGCGGTCGACGGAGGCGACGCGCTGGAGGCTGCGCACCTTGCCGAAGAGGATGGTGGCGATGGGCCAGAGGTGCAGCGCCTGCCAGAGGGTGACGGGCCCGAGGTGCACCTGGCGCCACGCGTCGGTGCCGTAGAGCCCGGCGATGATCATGGTGAGCGAGAGCACCGCGACGGACTCGATCTGGTTGAGCAGCCCCATGCGGAAGACGCCGGTCTCGGTCTGCTCCCAGCAGGTCATCGCGGCGGCGCCGGGGATGAGGATGGCGAGCATCACCGTGTACTCGGGCGACGAGCCCAGCACATAGATGGTCATGATCGCGATGTACGTGGTGTTGAGGAGGTCGAGCCCGTGGTCGAGGAATTCCCCCGTCGCGCTCGACTGCCGCGTGCGCCGGGCGTGCGCCCCGTCGGCGTTGTCGCACCAGTTGTAGGCCTGCAGCAGCAGCATCGCGGCGAAGAACACCCAGCCGCGCCGCGGGTTGGTGGCGACGAGCAGCGCCGCCGCGCCCAGACAGAGAAGATGCCCGGTGTGGGTGATGCTGTTGGGGTGTATCCGCGCCGGGATCAGCGGCAGCGTGGGCTCGATCAGCCACCGCTTGTAGAACGGCAGCAGGAGGGAGCGATCGTCGGCGCGGTAGACGGGTGCGTCTGACATCACCGCGAAGAATGCAGCCTGTTCATGGGGGCGTGCAAATCAGGGACAAGCGCGGAGTGGCGCTGCGTGCGGCGGGTGGCGCGCGCGCGAAGTCCGCTACGCACTCTCGGCCATGGCGTCGGCGAGGGCGCCGGGGCCCTGCTCCCACAGGGTCTGGAGCTCGCGCGCGCCCGGAAGGCTGGCCAGGAAGGGCTCCCACTCGGTGGGCCTCCCCGGCGAGAAGGCCAGCGCCAGGACCGGCGACCAGCGCGGCCGGATGGGCCGGCGGAGCAGGCGCATGTTGGCCTCCGGCGGCGTGCGCCCGCCCTTCTTCAGGTTGCACACCCGGCACGAGCACACGACGTTCTCCCAGGTCATGGGGCCGCCGCGGGAGCGGGGCATCACGTGGTCGAGGTTGAGGTCGCGGGGCGTGCCGCGGCGCGCGCAGTACTGGCAGGTGTACCCGTCGCGCAGGAAGATGTTGCGGCGGGTGAGCCGGATGGTGGTGCGGGGCATGCGGTCGTAGGTGACCAGCTGCACCACCCGGGGCACCTTGATGGGCCCGCGGCTGGTGCCCACGCTGGGCCCCTCGGCCCCCGGCGCCAGCGAGGCCCAGGACTCGAAATCGTGCGAGACCCACGCGAGGTCGAGGGCGCGCGCGACGTCGGTGAACATCAGCACGAAGGCCCGACGCGCGGTGGTGATGTGCACCGCCTGCAGGTTGCGGTTGACCACAAGAACCTGCGCCGACAGCTCCCGGGACGACTGGCTCATGAACACCTCTGAAAGGATTCGCCTGATCGAACGCGCCGCCCGACGCCATCGCTCCGCGACGATGGCCCTAAGCCCTCGTAGACTGCGCCGGCCGCGCGCCGGTCGCCACCGCCTTGTGCAACGCCGCCGTCGCCGCCGCGGCCAGGTCATCGACCTCCCACGGCAGCACTGACCTTACATCCAGGTGTAAAGCCCCGTCGAGCCCGCGCCCCACGACAGGGGGTGTACCCCCCCGGAGGGCCGCCGCCAGGGGGTCGGGTGCCACCCCGTCGACGCGCACCGACCACGACCGGAGCACCTCCAGGGGGAGGGTGCCGCCGCCGACCCGGGCCTCCGTCGCCGCGAGGGAGACTTTTACCCCATCAGGTAAACCGGCCGCCGCGATGGCCGCGCGCAGGGTCTCGGCGAGCGCGCGCAGCTCGGCGTCGGTGCGGGCGAGCAGCGCCACGGCGGGCACGTCGCGGGCGGCGCGGCCGTCGGCGTGGGCCCGGAGCGTGGCCTCGAGGGCGGCGATCACCAGCCGCCCGGGGCGCAGCGCGCGCATCAGCGGGTGCGCCCGGAGGCGGGCCACCCAGGCGGCGCCCCCGACGATCAGTCCAGCCTGCGGTCCGCCCAGGAGCTTGTCGCCGGAGACCATCACCAGGTCGGCCCCGTCGGCCACGCACTCGCGCGCCAGGGGCTCCCGCGTGGCGAGCCCCAGCGCCCGGGTGTCGCCGCCGGCGCCGCTGCCGAGGTCCACCAGGAGGGGGACGCCCCGCGCCCGGGCGAGGGCCGCGAGCTCCGCCAGGGGGGCCTGCTCGGTGAAGCCCACCAGCGCGAAGTTGCTGCGGTGCACCACCAGGATGGCGCCGGTGTCGGGCCCGAGGGCGCGCTCGTAGTCCGCCGCGCGGGTCTTGTTGGTGGTGCCCACCTCGACGAGGCGCGCCCCGCACGACTCGATCACCTCGGGCACGCGAAACCCCCCGCCGATCTCCACCAGCTCGCCCCGGGACACCACCACCTCGCGCCCGGCCGCGAGCGCCGTCGCCGCGAGCAGCACCGCCGCGGCGCAGTTGTTCACCACCACGGCGTCGTCGCCCCCGAGCACGGCGTTGGCGAGCGGCGCGAGCAGGGCGTCCCGGTGCCCGCGCGCCCCGCGGTCGAGGTCGTACTCCACCGCGGCGTAGCCCCGGCAGGCGGCGGTCACGGCGGCGAGGGTGGCGTCCCCGAGCGGCGCCCGCCCGAGGTTGGTGTGCAGCACCACGCCCGCGGCGTTGATGACCCGGCGCAGCCCCGGTGGGCGGCGGAGCCATACCTGGTGGTGTAAGCGGGCCACGGCCTCGGCGCGCAGGGCGGCGCGGTCGGGGGGCAGGGCGCCCGCGAGGAGCTCGGCCCGCAGGGCGTCGAGCACGGCCCGCAGGGCGCCGGTCACCGCCGGGCGGCCGCGGGCGTCGATGAGGGCGCGGGCCTCGTCGGTGGCGAGGATCTCGTGCGCCGGGGGGAGCGCCCTGCGCGCGGCGGGCGGTTGGTCTCGCACGGCCGCGAGGCTAGCACCCGCGGGAAGGGGGCCGAAGAAAGCGGTGCGGCGGGGATGGCTGATGGCGGTGTCCATGCCCACGTCGGAGCCCGCGACCCCATCCGCGACGGGGTGGTGCACGGCCTCGTGCGGGAGCACTTCGCTGCCTTCGCCGAGCAGGTGAAGGAGGTCGGCCGCTCGCTGCCCGGGTACGTCGTCGCGGAGTTCGAGGCCTTCGTGCGCTGCGGCGTGCTCGCGTGCGGGTTCATGCGAGCGCGCTGCGGGGGGTGCGGCCACGACCGGCTGGTGGCGTTCTCGTGCAAGCACCGGGGCGTGTGCTCGAGCTGCGGCGGGAGGCGGATGAGCGAGACCGCCGCGCGGCAGTGCGATCGGGTGACAGCCCGCGGCGCCGTACCGCCAGTGGGTGCTCTCGCTGCCGTGGGCGCTGCGGCTGCCGGTGGCGCGCGACCCGTCGCTGCTCAACGCGGTGTCGCGGGTGTTCTTCGAGGAGCTGCGCGCGTGGCTGCGGGCGAGCGCGGGGCCGGTGCCGGGCGCGCGGGTGCCGGGCGGTTGCGCCGACGCAACGGTTCGGGCTGCTGGCGCTGGTCGCCGGGGCGCTTGCAGTGCGTCGGCGCAAGCGTCGACGGGCGTGACCTACGGCGTCGCGGCGGAGCCCATCGCCGCGGACACCCTCGAGAGGTTGTACCGCAGCAGGTTGCTCGACGATCGAAAGCGCCCGAGCACGCGATCGATGCCGTTGTATTCGAGCGTGGGCCGGTCGTCCGTGATCGGGGCCGCGCCGTCGATGAAGCGCCGCAGGTGCGCCGGGTCGAGCGCGAACACCGTCGAGAGGCGAGCGTCCACCGCTCGGCGGCGCTCGGCGGGAATCGGCCGCGGAGACATCACCAGGAGGCCGGTGAAGTCGTTTGGGGTGATGACCATCCAGGTCTCCGGGAAGACCGCGAGGGCCGCCGCCGCGATCTGCCGCGCGTCCGCCGGCGCCGTCAGGTGCATCGGGAGCCACTGCACCATCACTCCGTCGTCTGCGAGGCGCGCTCGCGCGAGGCGGTAGTACTCCGCGGAGTAGAGCGAGGCGACGCCCGCGAAGTGCGGCGGCATCGGCTCCTGGGTGATTACGTCGAAGCGCGCGGTGCTCTCGCGAAGGAAGGCCCGGCCGTCCGCGACGTGCACGGACGCGCGGGCGAGCAGCGCCGGGTTGAGCGGCGAGAGCGCGGGCGCGCAGCGGAAGACGTCGGGGTTGAGGTCCACGATGTCCACCGCGGCGTCGGGGAAGGAGGCCACCGCGCGCGCCGTGGTCCCGGTGCCGAAGCAGATCACCAGCGCACGCCGCGGCGCAGGGTGCAGTGCCATCGGGAGAGTTCCCATGAGCCGCATGTAGCCCGCGGCGTCCGCTGTGCCGGTGGCGACGAAGCCGTCGATGAGCAGGTCGCGCCGACCCGTCGGCAGGTGCTCGAGCACCTCCGTGATCGCCGTCGGACCCTCCCGGTAACAGAGCACCCGGTACTCCCGTTCGTGCCCGACGACGTGCTGCGCGACCAGCGTGGACACCCCCGGCTCGGCGCCGGTCTGCGGCCGCTGCGACCAGAGACTAGCGCCGAGCGCGAGCAGCGCCGCAGCGATCCAGCCGAGGCCGCGGCGGGCGGGGGCGTGGCGCGAGACGATCCAGGCGCCGGCGACGGCCTGCACGAGGGAGACGAGCGCCACCGCGCCGCGCACGCCCAGCAGCGGTACGAGTACGAAGCCCGCGCCGAGGGCGCCCACTGCGCCGGCGAGGGTGTTTACGAGCACCGCGCGGCCGATGGTGGCACCCGGTGCGCGCGCGTCGGCGCCGAGCGCGGTCGCGAGCGGAAACACCAGTCCCATGGATACCGCCGACGGGAGCAGGAGCGCCGCGGCGACGGCGGCCTCGACGCCGATGCGCACGGACCACTCCACCCGGTTGCCACGGAGCGCATCGACGAGAGCGGAGGTCTGCGTGAGCGACGGGGCGAAGGCGAGGGTCATCCCTCCGGCGGTGATCAGCGCGAGGCCCAGGTGCCAGGGGCGGACGTCGCCGCGGCGCAGCGGTCCGGCCACCGCGCGCGCCCCGAGGGAGAGGCCTGCGAGGTACACCGCGAGGATGATGGCGATCGCGTGTGAGGTCGCGAAGAAGCCGTAGACCAGGAGGCGCGACGACAGCACCTCGTGGGCCATCACGCCGAAGCCGGATACCCCCGCGGCGAGCAGTGCGTCGTGCGCGGCAGCGCGGCTCGGCGCAGCGGCGACGGGGGCGTCGGCGTGCTCGGACGGAGCGGTCTCCACGGTGGTGGCGTCGCGGTCGAGGACGATGGCGGCGAGGCCCACGGCGAGGTTGAGCGCGATGGCAGCGGCGGCGGCGCGCCCGTAGCCGAAGAGTTCGATAAGGGCGAAGCCGGCGGCGAGGGTTCCGACGACGGCGCCGGCGGTGTTGGCGGCGTAGAGGGTGCTGAGTCCGCCGCGGGTGTCGGCGGTGGCGCGGCGGCCGACGTAGGCCACCACCGCGGGGAGCGTGACGCCCATGAACGCCGTCGGGATGCCCACCAGCGCGAGCACCAGCGCTACAAGCGCCGGGCGCGGGAGCGAGGCGCTCCAGGCGGCGGTTCCGGCGTCGTGCAGGGCCCAGGAGACGAGCGCGGCGGAGAGCCCGACGGCCACCTCCAGGATGCCGTAGGCGCGCAGCGGGCGCGCGGCGGTATCGATGCGGCGACCAAGGAGGCCCGCGCCGATGGCGAAGCCGAGCATGGTGCTGGCGGTGACGACTGCGAGGCCCTCCGCGCTCGCACCGAGCACGAGCGTCAGCCAGCGCGTCCAGGCGAGCTCATAGACCAGCGCCGCTGCGCCGGTGAGGAAGACCATGAGCGAGGCGACACGGAGCGACTGGGCCTTCATCGGGCGAATCCTACGCGACTGTCTCGGAGGCGCTCCGCCGTGTCTCGGAGGCGCTCCGCCGTGTCTCGGAGGCGCTCCCTCCCCCGTCTCCTGCCGCTCTCTCCATCGTCGTCGCGGATCGCGCATACACTCCGCGCCAAGGCGGCGTCCCGGGAGCTCCTGGCAGCGCTCGCGGGACGGTGTCCTGCTGATAGTAGGTGTACCGGTAACTGGAGTGGATCCGTGCCAGCGAGGGTGCCGCGTTGGTTCGCCTATCCCCTCGGACGCGCCGTTCTTCGGGGCGGGCGTCAGCACCGCAGCGCCCACCACACCGCCCTGAGCGCCCGCTCGGGAGACGATTGGAGGTCCGCGAGGTCGATGGCGGGAGCGGCGGGCGCTGGCGTGACCATCGACGCGACGATCCGCCGCCGGCACGCGGGGCATCCACGACGCGCGGGAGGACAACAAGCTGACGAGTCCCCCGCGTCGACCTACCGCAGCGCGCCGGCCGCCGCATCCCAGCAGCGCGGGGCGCTCTCGCCGAGCCACACGCACGCGCCGTTCGAGCGGTGTTCGGCCTCGGGCTCCCGGCTCTGCAGCGTGCCCACGCGACGCAGCGACCCGTCGGCGTCGATCACGAAGAACTCCCGCCACGCGCCGGAGTCCGTGGGCGACGCGCCGAAGCGCGACCCCTCGACCACGAGCACGCGACGCCCGCCGAGCCACAGCGGGCTGCCCCAGTGGACGTCCGAGCGCCCACTCACGGGCAACACCGCGGCCTCGGAGAGCGTCCAGCGCGCGCCGGTCCACACGAGGGTCATGAGGCTGCCGGGGTCCTCCGGGCCGGAGAGGGTCAGCAGCATGACGCCGTGCTCGCCGGCCTGCGCGGGAAGGTCCTGCGCATCCTGCACGTCGCCGGGCAGCGACGGGGCGCCGATGGCGTTCCAGATCACCGCGCCGACGAGGTGCGCGAGGGCCTCGTCGAGCGAGAGCGGATCGGCGCTGGCCGGCGTGGCGACACTCAGGGCGGCGAGAAAACCGAAGCACTGGAAGATCGAGACTCGACGAAGCTGCGTCATGGTGGACACCTCACCGGCATCGACGCCCGTCGTCGGCGCCATCTGACACCGCCCGCCCATTCGGCGCCGACCGTGGCTGCTCAGCGCCGGCAGCAACCCCAGCGGATCGCCCGCGGGCAGCGCGTGCAGACCGCGGCGCAGTTCTGCCACGCCTCGGCGCAGATGCGCGGCACCCCGCCGACGATGCGCGCCCGGAGCTCGTACCACCCCTCCATCGGCGAGCACCCGACGCCGACCGTGTCTTCGTCCCCTGGATTGTGCGCGGCGAGGCGCAGCACGAGCAGCTCGGGTCCGTCGGCAGCGACCTGACAGGTGCTCGGCATCGCGCCCCCGGCGTCGACCCACCACGTCGACGCGACCGGGTCGTACTCGAACCCGCCCCACGTGCGGGCGAGGCGGACCCGCTCCCGCCAATGCCCGGCGAGTCGCGCGCGGTCCATCGCGCCGCCGTGATTGACGCGGTCGGTGTAGAGCGCGGCCCAGTCGGCGTCACCGAGCGTGTCGGCGCGGCGAACCCCGTCGGCCCAGCGGGTGAGCCACATCGACAGCGTGGGGTGCGCGTTGAGCGGCGCAGGGTTCTCGCGGGTCGGGCGCTGCAGAAACCACGGCGCTGGCCCTGGCGACGGCGACGGCGGCGGTGTGACTTCGATGGTGGGCTCTGCGCGGGTCGACGACGCGAACGCCCACAGCCCGGTGAGCGCGGCGATGGTTAGCGCGGCGCCGACCACGAGCGGCCACCAACGCGCGGGGGGCCTCTCCGGCGCCGGTGCGCCGAGCGCCCGCTCGAAGGCGGCGAACGCGGCGCTCGCGTCGGCGAAGCGCCGCGACGGATCGATGGCGACACAGCGCGCGAACCAGGCGTCGACGTCTCCGGGGAGACGACCGCCGCGGCCCAGCGCGGCAGCGCGCGCGCTCGCGGTCGGGAGCGCCGCGCCCACCAGCGTGTGCTCATCGAAGTAGCTGCGCCCGACGAGCATCTCGAAGGCGAGCAGCCCGAAGGCCCACACGTCCGACGCGGGGGAGGCGCTCATGCCGGGAATGCCCTGCTCCGGTGCCATCCATCCGGGAGTGCCACCGACGAGGGTGGGGCCGGCGCCGGTGCGCGCGGCGCTGAGCACGCTGGCGATGCCGAAATCGAGGAGCTTCACCGTCGCCTGAACGTCGGCGCGGCGCGCGCGGGCGACGAACACGTTGGCGGGCTTGAGGTCGCGGTGCACCACCGACGCGTGGTGGGCCGCGCCGAGCCCGTGGGCGACCTGACGCAACAGCGCGAGCGCCTCCGCGCGGTCGAGCGGACCGCGGCGCGCGAGGTACGCGTCGAGGGTCTCGCCGTCGAGGAGTTCCATGACGAGCCACGGGGTGCCGTCGGCCTCGACGCCGGCGTCGGTGACCCGCACGACGTGCTCGCTCTCGATGCGGGCGCCCACCCGAGCCTCCTGCACGAACTTCTGTCGCAGCGCGGGTTCGACCAGAGCGTCGGCGAGGAGCAGCTTCAGCGCCCCGGTCGCGCCGGTCGAGACGTGCCGCACGCGGTACACCGTGGCCATGCCGCCCCGGGCCATGGGCGCCTCGACGACGTAGCGCTCGGCGACCACCTCCCCCGGCGTAAGCGTGTCGCGGGCCACGGCGCGAGGGTGACGGCGAAGCCAGGTCGAGATCAAGCGCGCCCGGATGGTACCGTCGCCCGCGTGGACCCGTTCGCCGACGACCCCGCGCTGCACCTCCTCGCGCTCGTGCGGCGGCTCGAACGGGAGCGGGCGCGATCGCCGGGGACCCCGGCCACCGAGGCGATCGGCGGTTGGACCCAGATCGGCGTGCAGGTCGAACGGCTGCTGCGGGCGCACCTCGCGGCGGCAGGCGCACGGTGCGGTCGCTCGCCCGACGAGCTCTTCCGCGCCGTCGCGCGGGACGGCTGGGCGCTCGATCGGGCCAGCGCGGGACAGATCCTTCGCGCGTGGCAGGCCGTCGACCCGTCGGGCTCGGCGGCGCTCGCGTCGGTGCTCGCGCGCCTCATCGAGCGGCGCAACGTGGTGGTGCACGGCCGCGGTGACCTCGACCCCGCGGCGCGCGCCGACATCGACGCCGCGCTCGCTGCGCTCTCGGCCCGCCCGTACTGACCGATCCCCCGGCGCCCGCCGTCGGCACCGCCCCATCGGAGTACCCTCACGCGTATGACGCGACCCCTCCGCCGCGCGCTCGCCGCGCTCCTCCTCGCGCTCCTGGCCACGCCCTTCGCCCACGCCCAGTCGCCCGGATCGTGGGCCTCGCAGCTCGACGAACTCACCCATTGGGTCGAGACCCACCGCGGACCCGCCCCGTGCACCGCGAACTGCTTCGCGCTCACGCGGCTGCGCATCACCGGCGCGCTCGAGCCCGGTCCGTTGCAGTTCGAGCTCGAGGGCGCGGTGCTCGCCCCCGGCGCGGTCGACGGGCCCCTGTTCGGTCCGCCCGACCACGTGCGCCTCGACCACGTCACCCAGGACGGCCTCCCCGCCGCCGTCAGCTTCTCCGACAACCGCTACTTCGTCCGCACCGACGCGCGGCGCTTCGTCCTCCGCGGCTCGCTCGCGCCAAGGCGGCGTCCCGGGAGCCAAGGCGGCGTCCCGGGAGCTCTTGGCAGCGCTCGCGGGACGGTGTGCTGCTGATAATAGGCGTTCCGGTAACGGGAGCGGATCCGCGCCAGCGAGGGTGCCGCGTTGGTTCGCCTATCCCCCCAGCTCGCCGCCATTCGTCAGCAGTTTCCCGCCCTCGCCGCCGAGACCGCCGCCGCGCTCCACGCGCACCACGACGCCGACGCCTGCCGCGCCCGCGGCACCACCACCCGCGCCGCCGAGACCTTCCGGGGCGCGATGGGCTGGGCGCGCACCTTCGGCGCCCACGCCGCCGACCCCGCGGTCCACCCGCGCCCGCGTGCGGTGGTTTCTCGACTGCCTCACCGAGCTCGGCGTGCTGCGGACCGGCGCCCTCACCGCGGGCAACCCCTCCGCCACGAGCGCCATGGAGGACGCCACGCAGGCCGCCGACAAGCTCCTCGCCCGCACCGCGCGCCGGGCCCGCGACGCCGCCGGGACCAGCAAGGTCGCCCTCGACGCCCTCGACACCGCTCTGGCGTCGGAGGGCCCACTCGACGGGCGCGTCCTGCGGCTGCGCCAGCTCGCCGCGCTCCTCCGCACCTGCGCTCGCGCAACCGGCGAAGAGCGCCCCGCCGGCGGCGGTCTTCAGCCTCGACGCCGCGACGATCAAGGCCCTCGAGCAGCGCGCCGACACCCTCGACGGCCTCGTCGCGCAGCGCGCGGCCGCGCAGCAGATCGACCGGGACTCCCCGGCCGTCAACCTCGCCGAGGGGCGCCTCCAGTTCGCGATGCGCCCGCTCTGGGACGACCTCGCCGAGGGCCGCGCAGACGGCGTGACCGCGCTGATGCTCGCCCTGTCGCCTACGCTGCTGCGCGTGCTGAACATCAAGACCGCCAGGAAGACCGCCACGGCGTAGTTCCGCGACGGCGCAACGGCCCCACGGGCCGCCGCAACATACCCGCCCGACGCCGCAACGTACCCAGAGCCCGACCCATGAGATGCGCACCACCTACTCCGAATCCCAGGCGGCGAAGTAGAGTCGCCGCCGTGATGGTGAAGCGAGCGGTGGTGCTGGGCTGCCTGGTGATGGTGGGCGGGTGCGCCGCGGCCCCGGCGCGGGTGCGGGGGAGCTCCGCGCGCGAGGCCCCGGGGGTGGCAGTGACGGTGCGCAACCGGTCGCGCTTCGACGTGCACGGGCTCCGCGTGCGGGCGTCGCCGCGGCGCCCGTGGGGCCCGGACGCCATGGCCCCGGAGCCCCTGCGCGCGGGCCAGGACCGCACGCTGCGCCTCGACGGCTGCGCCCCGCGCGACCTGCGCCTCGCGGACGCCCACGGCGAGGAGTGCGTTCTCCTGGGGGTGGACGTGTGCGCCGAGAACGACGGGTTCACCGTCACCACCGACGATCTCCTGCGCTGCGAACGGTGGCGCTGACAGCCCCCGCGGCCATGGTATGACCGCCGCGTGATCGAGAACCCCAACCCCCACGGGATCCCTCGGGTCATCGCCGTCGGCGGGGCCAAAGGGGGGGTCGGCCACTCGCTGGTGGCGGTGAGCGTGGCGACCTTCCTGGCGCAGCTCGGGCGCAAGGTGCTGCTGGTCGACGCCGCGCCGCGCGCCGCCACCCTGGGCCGCTCCTTCGGCGTGGCGCCGGAGGTCGGCTCGGCCCCGCCGTGGCTGCCCTCCAGCTTCGTGGCGCGCGGCCACGAGACGGTGGTGCCCAACGTGCGGCTGCTGGAGGTGAGCAGCGAGCTCGGTCCCCACCGGGCGCGGGCGACGAGTGACCCGCGGTCGCTGCTCCGCGCCTCGGAGGCGGACGTCTGCGTGCTCGACCTGGGCGGCGGCGTGTCGCCGCGCGTGGTCGACGGGATGCTCTCCGCCGACGTGATGCTCACCGTGTGCACGCCGGAGCCCGTGGCCGTCGAGGCCGTGTACCGCTTCGTGCGTCACGCCTACGCCCGGCGGATGCGCCGTCGGCTGCTCGACCTCGGCGACGACGTGGGCCTCGAGCTGCTGCGGGCGCTGCTGGTCGAGGCCGGCGGTCCCCCGGTGCCGGCGCAGCTCGCGCGGATGCTGGCCGCGCGCTCCGCGGAGATCGCCGCGGTGGCCTGGGAGGAGGCCGCGGCGCTTCGGGTGCGCCTGGTGGTGAACCAGTCGCGCTCCCGGGCCGACCTCGACCTCGGCGAGGCGATGGCCCGGGTGGCGGTGCGCCCGCTGGTGGGCGCGGTGGAGTCCGTCGGGGGGGTGGAGTTCGACGACGCGGTGTACATGGCGGCCCGGCGGCGTCGGCCGTTGTTGATCGACAGCCCCGCGGCGAAGGCCAGCCGCAACCTCGAGCGCATCGCCCGGCGGCTGCTGTCGCCCGACACGATGCGGCCGCCCACCGCCATCGGCGAGGCGGGCCTGCCGGCGGCCCCGTCGCACTACGAGGCCCTCGCGCTCGACCGCGGGGCCAGCGACGAGGAGGTGCGCCGGGCGTACCGCCGGGCGAGGGAGATCTACGCGGCGGACAGCCTCGCGCTCTCCGGGCTGCTCACCGAGGAGGAGGTGTCGAACATGGTGGCGCGCATCGAGGAGGCCCGCGACGTGCTGCTCGACCCATCGCGGCGGCGCCCCTACGACCTCTCCATCGCGCCGTCGGACCCCTTCGCGGGCCACGGCGGCGTCGCCCTCGAGGAGCCCGAAGAGGCCCCCGCCCCGAAGGGCCCGGAGCCCGAGATCACCACGGACACGGAGTACAGCGGGGAGTTCCTGCGGTCGCTGCGGGAGGCGCGGGGCATCGAGCTGCGCGACGTGTCGACGCGCACCCGCATCCCGATGCACCACCTGCGCGCGCTCGAAGAGGAGGACTACAAGGTGCTGCCCCCGGCGGTGTACACCCGCGGCTTCGTGATCGAACTCGCCAAGACCCTGCGCCTCGATCCGGAGTCCGTGGCCCGGAGCTACCTGCGCCGCCTGCGCAAGGCGGTGGCCGCGTGAGCGAGCCCGTCGAGGCACCGGCGCCGGTCGTGGCGGCGCACCCCGACGGGCCGCCGCTGGACATCTTCCCCGCGGGCTTCGCGGTGGTGCTGCTCGCCGCAGGCTTCGTGGCGACGCGGATGTTCCAGCAGGTGGCGCGCGACCGGCCCGCGGTGGCGTGGGCGGGCATCTTCGCGGTCGTCGCGGGCGCCCTGCTCGGGCTCATCGCGGCGCAGCGGGTGGTCTGGTCGTCGCCGCTCCCGGTCGTGGTGCGCGCGCTGCGGGCGCTGCTGCTGCTGCCGATGTCGGTGTTCGTCGTGGCGGCGATGCTGGGCGAGCCCTCGCGGCGCCTCCAGAGCTTCACCATCCTGGGCACGGCGGTCACGCTCCTCATGGCCTGCGGCATCGGCGCGGTGCGCGCGCTGCTCACCCGCGGGGCCCGGCTGCACGCCCTCCCGCTGGTGTTGTTGGCGGTGGGCGAGCTCTGCGAGCTCTTCGGTCCGCCGATGCGCCTGGCCTTCCCGACGGGCTCGGCGACCGCCCGGGGCCTCGACCGCTTCGGGGCCTTCGCCGAGGCCGTCGCCTTCGCGGGCGTGGCCGCGGCCGTCGTCGCCGCCTTCGTGGCGGCCGTGCGCAGGGTGGGCTTCGCGCGGGTGCTGCCCTTCACGGCGCTGCCCGCGGCGCTCACGCTGGTCACCGGAACGCTCCCCATCAACCTGCCGCGCAGCACGGCGCTCATCGCGCAGCAGGCCTTCGGCGCCCGCTTCGACCTCGTGGGCGGCTCGGTCGTGGCGCACCCGACGCGGCTCGCGGTGGCGGCGTACACCCTGCTCTTCAGCGGGCTCGTGACCGCCGCGATGGTGTCGCTCTCGACCCAGCGCGTCGACCGCGGCGCCGGGCTGCGCCGGGCGTTGGGCTGGGTCGCGGTGCTGCTCGCGGGCTTCGGGGCGCCCACCGCCGCGGGCTCGGTCGACGCGCTGCGCGCGGTGGCCCTCACGCTGGGCGTGCTGCTGCTCGAAGACGCCACCGCGCGGGAGTGACCGGGGCGCCCGGTCGCGAACTCCCGCTGGCCCTACGCCACGCCCACCAGCCGCAGCCGCCCGAAGGCCATCCCGAACACGCCCGCGACCGCCGACGGCGCGCCCACGGCGCCGCGGTCGGCGGCGGCGGGCGGGTCGACCAGGGTGTCGGACGTCCGCGAGGGTACGCGCTCCCGAACTCCACGGTGACAACAACGCCCGGCGGGCGTCATCCGGATGCGGGGGGCCTTACACCCCGTAGTACTCGTGGGCCTTGCGCCGGAGGTGGGCGAGCAGGGGCTCGACCGAGGGCGGGGCCCCGGTGGCGCGGGCGATGAGGTCGCGCGGGAGGTAGCGCTGGCCGTGGCGGTGGACGTTCTCCCGCAGCCACTCGCGCAGGGGCGCGAACTCCCCGCGCGCGAAGGCCGCGTCGAGGTCGCCGAGGTCGCGCGCCGCCGCCTCGAAGAGCTGCGCGGAGAACAGGTTTCCGAGGGTATACGTGGGGAAGTAACCCAGCGCGCCGCCGCTCCAGTGCACGTCCTGGAGGCACCCGCGGTCGTCCGTGGCGGGGCGCACCCCGAGGAGGCCGTGGAGCTTGTCGCTCCAGGCGGCGGGCACGTCGTCGGCCTTCAGGTCGCCGGTCATCAGCGCCTGCTCCAGCTCGTAGCGCAGCAGGATGTGCAGGTTGTACGTGGCCTCGTCGGACTCCACGCGGATCTCCGACGGGCGGATGACGTTCACCGCCGCGACGAAGTCGTCCTCGCGCACGTCGCCGAGGGTGCCCGGGAAGGCCCGCTGCGCCTTCGGGTAGAAGTAGCGCCAGAACGACCGCGACCGGCCGACGAGGTTCTCCCAGAAGCGCGACTGCGACTCGTGCACGCCGAGGGAGACGGCCTCGCCGAGGGGCGTGCCGTAGCGCTCGCCGGGGAGGCCCTGCTCGTAGAGGGCGTGCCCGGTCTCGTGCAGCACCCCGAAGAAGGCGTCGCTGAAGCGGTTGGCGTGGTAGCGCGTGGTGATGCGCGAGTCCCCTGGGCCCAGGGAGATGGAGAAGGGGTGCACGCTCACGTCGAGGCGCCCGCGGGTGAAGTCGTAGCCGAGGGCCTGCGCCGCCTCGCGCCCGAGGGCCTCCTGCGCGTCGACGGGGAAGTCGCGCGCCAGCAGCTCGCCCGGCACGGTGCGCCCGGAGCCCATCACCCGGCCCACGAGCTCGACCAGCGGGGCCCGGAGGGCGCCGAAGATCTCGTCGAGGTGCGCGGCGGTCTCGCCCGGCTCGAACTCGTCGACCAGCACGTCGTAGGCGCGCTGCCCGGGCGCCGCGAGGCAGGCCGCCTGCTGCTGCTTCAGGGCGACGATCTTCGAGAGCCACGGGGCGAACTTCGCCGGGGCGTTGTCCTTCCGGGCCTCGACCCACGCGTGGTGGGCGTGCGCCGTGGTGCGGGTGAGCTCCTCGACGAGCGCGCCCGGGAGCTTCACCGCCCGGTCGTAGGCCCGGCGCGCCTGGCGCAGCACGGCCCGCTCCTCGCTGTCATCCGCGGCGCCGGCCTGCTCGCGCTCGGCCTCGGCGAGGGTGTCGCCAAACTCCGCGGAGGTCTGCCGGGTGTGCGCGGTGCGGGCCAGCCAGGCCTTCTGCTCGGCGCGGTGCGCGGCGCCGCCGGGCGGCATCATCACCTGCTCGTCCCACTCGACGACGAAGAACACCGAGTTCACCAGCGCCACCTCGCGGAGCGCGCCCAGGAGGCGGTCGTATCGTGCGGTCATCGGGGAGCTTCGAGCCTCGTGTCGTAGGGGGGGGGGAGGTTGGCCGGCGAGGACACCCGCAGGGCCGCGGGAGTGAACACCACCTCGGTGGCCTTTCCAAGCGCGCCGGAATCCGTCTCGAGCTCGGAGTACGACCGCGGCGCCGTCCGCGACCTGAGCCAGACCCCGACCGCGAGGGAGGGGCAGCTCCCGCCCACGCTGTCAGGCGTCGTGGCCGTTCCTTGCGCTGGGCCGACGGCCTGACACAACCTCCGCCACGCATGAACCGTCTCCTCCTCGCGGCCCTCGGCGGCGTCGTCGCCGCCCTCTCCGCCTGCGCCTCGCCGTCCCCTCTGCCGGTCCGTCCGCCCGGCCCGCCGTGGCCTGCGGCCGTCCTCGACGCCGCCGCGCCCGACCCCTCGACCCCGCCGCAGGTGGCCGCGGTCGACGTGCCCGCCGCGGCGGCCCCGGCCGACCCGCCGACCCCCGCGGCCAGCCCTGCTGCGGCCTCGGGGGAGCGCGTGCGGATGTTCCGCGGGCGCAGCGAGGACGAGTGGCTACGGCTGATGTCCGAGCGCCCGGTGGTGCGCACCCTGGAGCGCTTCCACAGCACCCTCTTCGTCTTCCACATGGACCTCGGCGACGGCGTCGAGGTCAGCTTCCAGCCCGAGCGCCCCGGCCAGGAGACCTTCTGGCGCCGCGAGGTGACCTCGTATCACCTGGCGCGGCTGCTCGGCATCGACAACCGGGTGCCGCCCACGGTGGGCAAGCGCGTGCCCCTGAGCGCCTTCGGCCGCCACGCCCGCGGCGTCGGCCTGGTGGTCGACCGCCGGGGGATGGTGCTGGGCTCGGCCAGCGTGTGGATGCCCGTGCTCAACCCGGTGAACATGAACCTCGCCCCGGCGCGGCGGGAGTGGTCGTCGTGGGTGAACCCCGCGCGCCCGCTCCCCGAGGCGTCGCGCGAGCGGGCGCGGCAGGTCTCCGAGGTGCTGGTCTTCGACTACCTCGCCGCCAACTACGACCGCTGGAACTGCTGCAACATCACCGCCGACGAGCACGACGACCTGGTGTTCCGCGACAACGACGCCGGGTGGTTTCCGGACGTGATCAACCGCCTGGGCGACCCCGCCGTGGTGCGCCGGGTGCCGCGCTACCTGTACGAGGCCGTGCAGCGGGCGACGCCGGAGATGCTCCGCGCGTCGGTGTCCCGCGACCCGATGGCGGCCAGCGTGCACCTCGTCGCGTCGCGGGCCTACACGGGCTACGAGCTCCGCCGGCAGGCGCTGCTGGCCAACCTCCGGCGGATGGTGGCGCGGCACGGCGAGGCCGCGGTGTTCCCGTGGCCGTGACTACGGCGTGACCATCGTGGTGATGGGCATCGGGCTGTACTGCCGCCGCTCGCGGTAGGCCTGGATCTCCTCCGTGCTGGCCGCCCGGTTGATCACGAAGAAGTCGTCCACCCGGCCCTCGAGTCCGAGCTGCGGCTCGCCGTCGTTCATGTCGGCGCCGATGACCACCGGCGCGGGGTAGTACTGGATGGGCGCCTCCGGCGGCCACCGGCACATGCGCGGACCCATCGGGCAGTAGACCTTCTCGGGGAAGAGATCGAGGTCGGCCGGGAAGGCGTACGTGCGGTCGTCGTAGAAGCTCCGCCGCGTCGCGTGCGGCGTCGTCATGGTGTCCACGGTGATGGCCATGAAGTGCCACTTGCCCGCGAACTGCGCGCTCGTGAGCGGCTCGCGCGTCGTGATGTGCGCGTAGGAGTCCACGTTGGTGCACGGCTCGACGCACGAGTTGCCCTGGAAATAGGTGTCGTCGACGTTGTCGGAGCGGAAGAAGATCGCCCACGGGTTGAAGATCGAGTTGTCGACCACCTGCGCGTCGGGCATCACGGCCATGCGGGTGGCGAGGTCGGGCATCCCCTGGCAGACCACCGTCTGGAAGTTGTCGTTGAAGGCGTTGGCGGGCGACGCGGCGAACACCCACAGGCCCAGCGAGAGCTGCCGCGTGGCGGTGTTGAAGGGCCGCGCGTCGGGGCTCTGCCAGTTGATGAGCCGGTTGGGCGTCGCCACCCCGGCGGCCGGGAGCACCGGGTGCCGCGGGAAGTTGAGCGAGTGCTGGCCGCGCGTGAAGCGCCCGGTGGTGTTGGCCGGGTTGAGCAGCGACAGGGGCGCGTCGGTGCTCCAGAGCGGGGGCTTCTGCTCCACCTCGGTCTGCGGGAGGTCGTACTGCGTCTCGTGGATGAACGCGTCGAAGGGCGGCGCCTGCAGCCCCCCCGAGGGACAGGTGCGGGAGCCCATGCCCTCGTCGAAGGAGTACGCCGCGAGGAGGTTGGCGGCCTGGAGGGGCACCCGGTCGAAGGTGTCGTCGTAGCTCTGCGCGGCGGGCACGGCGGTGGCGCCGCCGTAGTGCATGGTGAGCACGGTGGTGCCCGCGGTGATGGCCGGCACGCGCACCCAGACGAGGCCCATTGCGCAGTCGGCCACCCAGTGCGGCGCCCACTCGTTGGACATCGTGCGGAACACCAGCCGGTCGCAGGCCGGGCCGACGGCCGTACGCACCGCGGCGGGCAGCACCACGCGCACCTGGAAGTTCTGGAGGGCGGCCGTGGCCCCGAGGACGTCGACGCGCCCGCGGGTGGGCAGGCCGCAGTCGGGCCGGCCGGCGCAGGGCTCCCGGCGGGCGGGCGCCACGTACGGCGGGCACGCGGGGCGGGTGGGGACATCGGGGCGGTCGACCAGGGGGACGTCGTCCAGGGGGTCGGGGCGGTCGCCGAGGTCGTTGGGAACGTTGCCCGCGTCCTCGTCGCCGGTGGGCTGCAGCAGGCTGCCGCGCGTCGCGCACCCGGCCGAGAGCAGCCCGAGGGCGAGGAGCGGAGCGACGTGGAGGCGTAGCGCAGACGGACCCATGCGCCGGAACCTATCGGCCACCGGCCGTCCCGTCGAGGGAGCAACTGCGCCCCGCCACCCGCCGCGCCATCGCGGGTGATACCCTCCGCGCCGACGGTGTCCCCCCGCGCGCTCCCGCTGTTCTTCGTCGTCACCCTGGCCGCCGCGCCCGCGCTCGCCGTCGCCCCCACCGCCCGCCTCGTGACCGCGCTGCCCGGCGGCGGCGCCACCGACGTCGCCGTGCTCGCCGTCTCGGCGACCTCCATCGCCCTGGGCACCTTCGTCCTCGCCCCCCCGTCGTCTACTCACGTCGCGCCGCTCGACGGCCTCGGCCACCGCGACCGCGACGGCAGCGTCGGCCTCGCCACCGACGTCATCCTGGGCCTCGGCGGCCTCGGGGCCATCGGCGTCTCCCTCGCGGGCGAGCTCGCCCGGGGCTCCCGCGGCTGGGACACCCTGCGCGCCCCGCTGGTGCTGACCGAGTCCGCCGCGCTCGCCCTCGGTCTCACCTCGCTGGTCAAGAACCTCGGCGGCGTCTGCCGCCCGCGCGCCTGGAACGACGCCACCGCCACCTGCGACAGCGCCAGCGCCGACGACCGCCGCGCCTTCCCCTCGGGTCACACCGCGCCGCTCGCGGCCCTCTCCGGCGCCTCCCTCGGCATGTGGCTGCTCCCCTCGGGCCGCCGCGACCCCTGGGCCGCCGGGCTCTTCGTCGCCACGACCGCGCTCGCGGCGGGCAACCTCAGCCTGCGCGTCTCGGCGGGCGCCCACTCCTGGGTGGACACCTCCGCGGGCTTCGCGCTGGGCTTCTCATTGGGTATCGCGACCGCCGCGCTACACGTGCGGCGGGTGCCCGTGACCGTGGCCGTCTCGGGGTCGACCGTGGGGCTCGCCGGGGTCTGGTAGCGACCACTGGTCGATGGTGTCGCGGGTGAGGTTCTCGAGTGTCCCCGTCCCGTCGGCCGCGCGGGTGTAGAGGTAGATCTCGCCCTCGACCAGCATCACCAGGTGCTCGCCGTCGGCCTGGAGGCCCTCGAAGGTGCGACCGCGGAACTGGACCGCGGACTCGGCGTCCTCGCGAAGGCCTTCGCCGCGGGGGCCTCCAACCCAGAGCGCGGCGCCGTCATTGAGGTTGAAGAGCTGGAAGGCGATCAGGCGGTCGGTGCCGACGACCTCCCCGATGCCGCCGCGGTAGCGGTCGCTGGGCGCAGAGACGAGCGGGAGGTCCAGGGACCACAGCCGCTCGCCCACGGCCCACGGGTCGGCGAAGCGGAAGAGGGCGGTCTGGCGGCTGTCGAAATGCGTCGCTCCCACGACGAGGCGATCCACTGCGCAGCCGATGTTGATCCGAGAGTCGGTGTCGGTTGAGTACAACACCGAGAGTGCGGAAGGATCGCGAAAGGCCGTGCGTAGGCCGCTCGCGCCAAACGACAACCAGCCAGTACCGGAGCAGAATCCCGAGGCCGCGGCGCGATGGTAGTAGCGAAGCTGCGGCGATCCGGGTCCACACGCGTCGGGTCGCGGAACGTCACGCGGTTGCCAGGGCAACCTCCACCCACCATCGGACCATGGCGGGGCAGGTCGCGGGGCGTCCGGTACGGTCGGCCGATCCGGTAGGGGTCCGGCGTCGAACAGGCTGGCATCCGAGGTGGTTCGACAACCGCCATCCCAGGCGGCGGTACCCGTCGGACAATTCAAGGGTGCGGGTTCGCTCCGGCGGTGGCAGCCGCCAAGAACGGCGAACCAGGCGAGGAGTTGATCGCACTCGATCCCGTCGTCGTCCCTGTGACGGTCTGTGCGCCGGTGAAGGCGGTGGTCCGGGTGTTCGAGCCGCCCACCGGGAGGTGCCGGAAGTGCAGCGTGAAGACATCGGGCGCCCCCGCGGTCGCGCCCGTCTCTCGCTCCTACCCTGTGGGGCCAGCGAGGAGGCGCTTCAACAGCGTGTCGCGGAAGGCCACGAGCTCCGCGGTCGCGCCCAGTTGCTCCAGCGGGAGCTGCCCCAGCAGCCACGAGAGCGTCGGCCCCGAGAAGCCACCATCCTTGCGGGGGGCGTCCTTGATCGCGCGCTCGAGGTCGCCCCCCGCCTCGACCAGCGCCCTGACGTCGACGAGGTCACGCAGCTCCGAGCGGGAGAGCAGCGTCGTCAGCTTGTTCACGAGGATCTCGTGCGGCGTGTCGACGAGGATCTGCACGCCGTCGATGTCCTGCGGTTGGGGTTCCTCGATCACCGCCACAGGGTCGGCGACGAGATCGATGAGCAGCACCTCCGAGGCGTCGGCCACCCGCAAGCGTCGGAAGGCGGGAGCGGTGCGCTCCACCTCGACGGACAGGCCGGCCGCGACGAGTCGACGGGCCACCTCATCCGCGTTGTGATCGAGGGCACGGGCACCGTGCCAGAACAGGTCGAGGTCCCGCGTCGTTCGATGTCCGAGGTGGAAACCCGCAAGCGCGCCGCCGCCGGTGAGCGTCCAAGGGGGTGTGATTCCCGCGAGCAGCGCGAGGACACGAGCCTGCAGCGGCGTGAGGCTACTCACCCGTCCAGCCGACCTTCAGCAGCCACGCCCACATGTCTCGCGACCGGCCGAGGAAGCGCTCGAAGTGAGCCCAGTCGGCAGCGAGGTCGGGCACCCGCACGAACCTCGGCACGTCATCGGGCTTCGCCTGCCGGAGGAGCTTGCCGATCCAGTAACCCCGCACCAGCGGGTCGGGGTCGCGGAGGTGCTCCTCGAATTCCTCCCGCGTGATGTCGACGTCCCAGAGGAAGGTGAGGCGCCCCCGTGCGTCGACGAGGCGGTCGTCCGGCGTCGGGAAGATCACAGGGTG
Source organism: uncultured delta proteobacterium (assembly GCA_903860995.1). GTDB lineage: Bacteria > Myxococcota_A > Polyangia > Polyangiales > SCUS01. The sequence goes on from CAIOSS010001071.1 coordinate 25,255, forward strand.
ACGGTAGCGCGTCGGTTCGCGACGCGTCCAGGCGCACACGACTTCGCCGGGCTCGTGGACCACTGCGCAGATTCCCGACCAGACCTGTCGCGTCGTCGTCATCAAAGGCGCCGACTCCGGCATCGGCCTCGAGGCCGCGCGCGTGCTCGTGGCGAAGGGCGCCGCCCTGCCCGAAAACATGCGCATCGGGTATGACTACACCTTCGTCGATGGCGACGGTGCGGGTCTATTCCGGTGCGTCCTTCTCGGTTACCGGCAGCGTCCGCGGAGCTGATGCGGGCGCCCCTCACTCCCCGGTCACCAGCTCCCCCTCGAAGACATCGAACATCGCGTCGTCGCCCCGGCTCGCGGGGTCGCGCCGCAGCGCCCTCGCCACCAGCCAGTGCCGCCCCGCGGTCAGCTCGTAGGGCGCGGACCACTCGCCCTGCGCGGGCGCGGGCCGCGGCGCGTAGCCCTCCCACACCGTCAGCCCGTGGCCGTCGACGGAGAGCTGGAAGCGCCCCTGGTCGACCCCCACCACGCCGTTCATCCGGAAGCGGTAGCGGCCCGGGTAGGCCAGGTCGAAGGGGACCCCCAGCCGGCCGCCGGGCTCCACCGCGAAGACCCGCAGCGCCCGCTGCCCGCTCGTCGGGATGAGGCAGCACTCCAGCGTGTGGATGATCCCCGCGCTCAGCCCGATGGGGCGCTGGAGCGAGGGCCAGGCGAGCTCCATCTCCAGCCGCAGCCCCGGCCCCGGCGCGCTCGAACCCACCCGCAGCACGGTGCGCTCGTCGATCACCATGAACACCCGGAGCTCGGGGTGGTGGCGCCGCAGGTCGGCCTCGCCCGCGTTGTCGGAGTACACCAGCACCCGCTCGCGACCGTCGGTCCAGGGGTCGAGCGCCTCGAGGTACGAGTGCACGTCGGGGATCAACACGATGCCCCGGGTGATGTGCTCCCGCGCCATCAGCGGACGGATGGCGATGCGCGGGTCGGCCACCCGCTTCACCTTGCGCCGCCCCTCGCGCCACATGCCCGGCACGAACACCGCGCCCAACGCGAAATACCCTAGCGCCAGCGCGCCCTGACACTGCTCCCGGGACCACCGCCGCCGCGCCGCGGCCGCCCCCGCCTCGCCCAGGGCCCTCGCCAGCAGCGCCGCCACGAAGGGCATCGCCGGGAAGACGTGCCGCGCCCCGTGCACGATCCCGTTGCCGTAATAGAACAACCCATACGCCGTGGTGAGTCCCACCGCGTAGAGCGCCGCCACCAGGGCCTCCGTCGAGGGGAACACCACCACCCCGAGGAAGGCCAGCACGGCGATCCAGGCGCCGAAGAAGTTCTCCTGGCCGAAGAGCCCGGTGCGCTCGGACACGATGCGAAACGCATCGTCGGGCGTGTACCCGTCGGGCCCGAAGGAGCGGCGCTCGCCGGGGTGCTCCAACGAGCACCCGATCTCCCGGCCGAAGCCCAGGCGCAGGCAGCCGCGCGGGTGGTCCGATCGGTTGGCGTACTCCAGCACCGCGGCCTTGCGGAAATCCCCGGTGGCCCCGTGCTGCTGCACCCCCACCATCACGATGAAGGGCAGGCCTGCGAGCACCCCGACCCCGATGAGCTTCCACGGGAAGCGCCGCGCGACGACCGCGCCCCCGAGCGCCGCCGTCACCACCGCGGCCAGCACGAAGCCGTCGAGCATGCGCGCCGAGAAGACCCACCCCACGCACACGCCCAGCAGCGCCGCGCGCCGCCAGTGGGGCGCCGCGCGCAGCCCGAGGGCGAGCGCCACGGCGAAGGCGCTGAGGGTGCCGACGAAGGCGTGCGAGAGCAGGTCGGAGGTCTCGACGGCGCGCGCGAAGGTGGGCATCACCAGCAGAAGCGAGAGCCGCGCGGTGAACTCCTCGCGGGTGACCGCGCGGGCGAGGAGGTACTGCGCGACGGCCAGCGCGGCGCCCACCACCATGCCCGACAGCCACGGCACCCCGAGGCGCACGAAGGGCGCCAGGAACAAGGGATAGCCCGGCACGAACACGCTGTGGAAGCGCCCGTCGCGCCCCTCCACCAGGAACTTCACCGACGACGCCAGCCGCGGCGCCGACACCGGGATGGCCAGGTCGAGGTGCCCCAGCGCCCTCCCTTGCAGGATGTAGATGCACGCGTCGCCGGAGATCACCTGGCCGTGCATCACGCCCCGCCAGAGCCACGCCGTCACGGCGCCGCTGACCACCGCGGCCACCGCCACGAAGACCCACGCCGGCAGCGCCAGCACCGCCCGGCGGAACATCTCCCCCGCCCGGGGGATGAGCACCCCCGCGGCCACCGCCACGGCCAGCGCCGCGAGGCCCTGGGGGAGCAGCGCGTCGTGCGCGTCGGTCTTCAGCCCCGCCCACGAGAAGGCCGTCCACGCCAGCAGCAGCGCCCCGCCCGCGGCGCGCTCGACCCATCGCCGCTTCATGCGGGCGCCCGCAGCCTCGCTTGAATCTCCGCCGCCGCCCGCTCGCCGCTCTGCACGGCGCCCTCCATGTATCCCGCCCACGCCGTGGCCGTCTCGGTGCCCGCGAAGTGCACCCGCCCCATCGGCTTGCGCAGGAAGCTCCCCTCGACGGAGAGCGTCGTCGGCACCGGGTTGCACACCGGGCAGCCTCCCGTCCACGGGTCCTCCGCCCAGTCCTTCTCGACCATCGCGCGGGGCTTACCCCCCGGCTCGCCGAACCACTTGCCGAGCTGCGCCCGCACCTGATCGAGCCGCTCGGCCTTCGGGGTCATCGACCAGGTGCGCGCGTGCCGCCCCACCACGAAGCACAGGAGCGACGCCACCTTGCCGTCATGGCTGCTGCTGTCGACCACGTAGCTCACGGGGCCTTCGTCCGACACCAGCTCGCCCGCCACGCCCTGCTCGCGCCAGAACGCCCGCTCGTACACCGCCGTGACCTTCACCGTGGCGCCCATGGGCATGCGCCCCCAGAGCCGGGCGCGCGCGGGCTCCGGCGCCGGGTCGAAGCGCACCAACGGAAGCAGCGACGGCGGCACGCACAGCGCCACGTAGCGCGCGCGGTGCTCGCCCCGGTCGGTGGTGACCACCACCCCGTCGTCGGTCTGG